>NZ_JBFTML010000055.1:0-64761 GCF_056396925.1 Pseudomonas sp. 05N433
GCTCTGGTACAAGGATGCGGTGATCTACCAGGTTCACGTTAAGTCTTTTTTCGACTCCAACAATGACGGGATCGGCGACTTTCCCGGCCTTATCGCCAAGCTCGATTACATTGCCGATCTGGGCGTCAACACCATCTGGCTGTTGCCGTTCTACCCCTCGCCACGACGCGACGATGGCTACGACATCGCCGAGTACCGTGGCGTGCACCCCGACTACGGCACCCTGGCCGATGCCAAACGCTTCATTTCCGAAGCCCATAAACGCGGTCTGCGGGTGATCACCGAACTGGTCATCAACCACACCTCGGACCAGCACGCCTGGTTCCAGCGCGCGCGCAAGGCCAAGCCCGGCTCGGCGGCCCGCGACTTCTATGTCTGGTCCGATAACGATCAGAAATACGACGGCACCCGCATCATCTTTCTCGACACCGAGAAGTCCAACTGGACCTGGGACCCGGTGGCCGGTCAGTACTTCTGGCACCGCTTCTATTCCCACCAGCCGGACCTGAATTTCGACAACCCGCAAGTGATGAAAGCGGTGCTGTCGGTGATGCGCTACTGGCTCGACATGGGCATCGACGGCCTGCGGCTGGACGCGATCCCGTACCTGATCGAGYGCGACGGCACCAACAACGAAAACCTCCCCGAGACCCACGACGTCCTCAAGCAGATCCGCGCCGAGATCGACGCCAATTACCCCGATCGCATGCTGCTGGCCGAGGCCAATCAGTGGCCGGAAGACACTCAGCTGTATTTTGGTAACACCGACGCCAAAGGCCAGAACGGCGACGAATGCCACATGGCGTTTCACTTCCCGCTGATGCCGCGCATGTACATGGCGCTGGCCCAGGAAGATCGTTTCCCGATTACCGACATTCTGCGCCAGACTCCGGAAATCCCTGCCAACTGCCAGTGGGCGATTTTCCTGCGCAACCACGATGAATTGACCCTGGAAATGGTCACCGACAAGGAGCGCGATTACCTGTGGAATTACTACGCGGCCGACCGTCGGGCGCGGATCAACCTGGGGATTCGCCGGCGTCTGGCGCCGTTGATGGAACGCGATCGTCGTCGCGTGGAGTTGCTCAACAGTCTGTTGCTGTCGATGCCCGGCACGCCGACCCTGTATTACGGCGATGAAATCGGCATGGGTGACAACATTTACCTCGGCGACCGCGACGGTGTGCGCACGCCGATGCAGTGGTCGATCGACCGTAACGGCGGCTTCTCCCGCGCCGACCCGGCCAGTCTGGTGTTGCCGCCGATCATGGACCCGCAGTATGGCTATCTGTCGGTCAACGTCGAAACCCAGGCCGGCGACCCTCATTCATTGTTGAACTGGACCCGGCGCATGCTCGCGATACGCAAGCAGTCCAAGGCCTTCGGTCGCGGCACGCTGAAGATGCTGTCGCCGAGCAATCGCCGGATCCTGGCTTACACCCGTGAATTCACCGGCGCGGACGGCAAGCACGAGATCATTCTGTGCGTGGCCAACGTGTCCCGCAGCGCGCAAGCGGCGGAGCTGGATCTGTCGGCGTATGTCGGCATGGTCCCGGTGGAGATGCTCGGCGGCAATGCGTTCCCGCCGATCGGCCAGTTGAATTTCCTGCTGACGCTGGCGCCTTACGGCTTCTATTGGTTCGGCCTGGCAGCGGAGAACCAGATGCCGAGCTGGCACGTGGAGCCGGCGCAAAGCCTGCCGGACTTCACCACGCTGGTGCTGAAGCAGCGCATGGAAGAGCTGCTCGAAGCGCCGTCTCGGCAGTCACTGGAGCAGGGCATTTTGCCGAGCTGGTTGCAGAATCGCCGCTGGTTCGCCGGCAAGGACGGCACCATCGACAGCGTCAACCTCGCTTACGGCGTGCGCTTCGGCGACCCGCAGCATCCGGTGCTGTTGAGTGAAATCGACGTCACCAGCGCTGGCCAGACCAGCCGCTATCAATTGCCATTCGGCTTTATTTCCGAGGAACAGGTCGGCGCCGCGTTGCCGCAGCAATTGGCGCTGGCCAGGGTCCGTCGCGGTCGTCAGGTCGGCCTGATCACCGACGCCTTCAGCCTCGACAGCTTTGTTCATGCAGTGTTGCAGGGCATGCAGGCCAGTACGGTGTTGCCCTCGGACGGTGGCGAGATCCGTTTCGAGCCTACTGATGAATTGGCCAAACTGGGGCTGAGTGCCGAGTCGCAGGTGCGTTACCTGTCTGCCGAGCAATCCAACAGTTCGGTGGTGATCGGCACCAGCCTGGTGCTGAAGCTAATCCGCAAGGTCGCGTCAGGGGTGCACCCGGAACTGGAAATGAGCGCGTACCTGACCCATGCCGGTTTCAAAAATATTTCGCCGCTGTTGGGAGCGGTGATTCGTCGCGATGCGGCGGGCGAGGACACGCTGTTGATGATCGCCCAAGGTTACTTGAGCAATCAGGGCGACGCGTGGGAATGGACCCAGAACAACCTCGAACGGGCGCTTCGTGACGAGCTCGCCGATGCCGTGTCCGAGCAGGAACAGCACTACAACGCCCTCGGCGAGCTGAAGGATTTTGCCGGCATGCTCGGCCAGCGCCTGGGGGAGATGCATCAGGTACTGGCGACCCCGAGCGCCAACCCGGACTTTGCCCCACACATCATGAGTCAGAAAGATGCCCTGGCCTCGGCCAAGGACGTGGCGGCGCAGCTGGAGCATGCACTGAAGCTGCTCAAGCAACATCAAACCGAACTGAGCGTGGCGGACCAGACATTGGTCAGCCGCTTGCTGGACAACAAGAAAGCCATCCTCGGACATATCCAGGAGCTGGGCAAAAAGGCCGCTGGCGGCTTGCGTATCCGCGTCCATGGCGACTTGCACCTGGGGCAAGTGCTGGTGATCAAGGGTGATGCTTATCTGATCGATTTTGAGGGTGAACCCGCGCGGCCGCTGTGTGAGCGCCGCGGTAAACACAGCCCCTATAAAGACGTCAGCGGCGTGTTGCGCTCCTTCGATTACGCCGCGGCGATGGCGATAAATGTACACAACGTCGACAACACGGCGGATGCCCAGGCGGCGCGTCAACGGGTCGCCGATCGCTATTTGAAAGAGGCGCGACAATCATTTGTCGACGCTTATCGGCTGGCGGCAGCTAGTCTTGCTCATGCATGGCAAGATCCTGAAGGCGAGGATGCTGCGCTGGCGTTGTTCGGTCTGGAGAAGGCGGCTTACGAAGTGGCCTATGAGGCTGAAAACCGCCCCACTTGGCTACCGGTGCCGTTGCACGGTTTATATGGATTATTGAGTGGGCTTAAACCCTTTTCCGATCTTGGTGGAGAGTAGTCATGAGTTTCTCGAACAAGGAACAGGGGCACGTTAAAGAGGCGCTGCTGCCCAAGGCGCGGGATATCGACGCATTGGTACGCGCCGAACATCAGGATCCCTTCGCAATTCTCGGCCCGCACAGCGATGGCGCTGGCGGGCAATTCATTCGGGCGTATCTGCCGGATGCCTTGAGTGTGCAAGTGGTGGACAAGGCCTCCGGAGAAGAACTCGGCAGCCTTGAGGCGACCCAGACGCCGGGGTTGTTCGTCGGGCACTTCGAGCGGGCACAGCCTTATCTGCTGCGAACCCGTTGGGCCGGCGGTGAGCAACTCGCCGAAGACCCTTACAGCTTTGGCCCGTTACTTGGCGAGATGGACTTGTACCTGTTCGCCGAGGGCAATCACCGGGATCTGAGCAGTTGCCTCGGTGCGCAACTGAAGACAGTCGATGGCGTGGAGGGTGTGCGCTTCGCCGTGTGGGCGCCGAACGCCAGAAGGGTCTCGGTGGTCGGCGATTTTAACGTCTGGGACGGTCGTCGGCATCCGATGCGCCTGCGCCATCCCACTGGGGTCTGGGAGTTGTTCATCCCGCGCCTGCAAGCGGGGGAGGCCTACAAATACGAAATCCTCGGCGCCCACGGCATTCTGCCGCTCAAGGCCGACCCGGTGGCCCTGGCCACCGCGCTGCCGCCGGATACCGCATCAAAAGTCGCCTCGCCGCTGAAAGTCGACTGGCAGGACCAGGACTGGATGCTGTCCCGCAGCGAGCGTCAGCGAACCAGCGCACCGCTGTCGATCTACGAGTTGCACGCCGGTTCCTGGCAATGCGAGCTGGATGACCTGGGCGAAGTCGCCCGTCAGTACACCTGGCCTGAACTGGCCGAGCGGCTGATTCCGTACGTCAAAGAGCTGGGTTTCACCCACATCGAACTGATGCCGATCATGGAACATCCGTTCGGTGGCTCCTGGGGTTATCAACTGCTGTCGCAATTCGCCCCGAGCGCCCGTTACGGCTCGCCGGATGACTTCGCTGCTTTCATCAACGCCTGCCACCAGGCCGAAATCGGCGTGATCCTCGATTGGGTGCCGGCGCATTTCCCCACCGACACCCATGGCCTGGCGCAATTCGACGGCACGGCGTTGTACGAATACGGCAACCCCATGGAGGGTTTTCACCAGGACTGGGACACGCTGATCTACAACCTGGGCCGCACCGAGGTACACGGCTACATGTTGGCGTCGGCGCTGCACTGGCTCAAGCATTTCCACGTCGATGGCCTGCGGGTCGATGCGGTGGCGTCGATGCTGTATCGCGATTATTCGCGCAAGGCCGGCGAGTGGGTGCCCAACCGTCACGGCGGTCGGGAAAACCTGGAAGCCATCGATTTTCTGCGCCATCTCAACGACGTAGTGGCACTGGAAGCACCGGGCGCACTGGTGATTGCCGAAGAATCCACGGCGTGGCCGGGTGTCAGCCAGAGCACGCAACAGGGCGGGCTGGGTTTTGCCTATAAGTGGAACATGGGCTGGATGCACGATTCGCTGCATTACATTCAGCAGGATCCGGTGTACCGCGCCCATCATCACAACGAACTGAGTTTCGGCCTGGTGTATGCCTGGTCCGAGCGTTTCATCCTGCCGATTTCCCACGACGAAGTGGTACACGGCAAGCATTCGCTGATCGACAAAATGCCCGGCGACCGTTGGCAGAAGTTTGCCAACCTGCGGGCTTACCTGAGTTTCATGTGGACCCATCCGGGCAAGAAACTGTTGTTCATGGGCTGCGAGTTCGGCCAGTGGCGGGAGTGGAATCACGATCAGCAGCTGGACTGGTACTTGCTGCAATATCCGGAACACCAGGGTGTGCGCAAGCTGGTCGGCGACTTGAATCGGTTGTATCGCGAAGAGCCTGCCCTGCACGATCAGGACGATGTACCGCAGGGCTTCCAGTGGTTGATCGGCGACGACGCGATCAACAGCGTTTATGCCTGGCTACGCTGGAGCAAGGAGGGCAGGCCGGTATTGGTGGTGGCCAACTTCACCCCGGTGCCGCGTCAGTCCTACCGCGTCGGCGTGCCGTTTGCCGGGCGCTGGGTCGAGTTGATCAACAGCGACGCCGACACCTATGCCGGGTCCAATTACGGTAACGGTGGCGGGGTGTTCACCGAGGAAGAACCGAGCCATGGGCAGGCACTTTCCCTGGTGTTGAATTTGCCGCCGTTGGCGGTGTTGATTCTGCGACCGGAGGGTTGATCGAAAAGATCGCAGGCTTCGCCAGCTCCTGCAGGATCGGGACCGTCCCAGGTGGGCGGGACAACGTTGAACTGTAGGAGCTGCCGAAGGCTGCGATCTTTTGATTTTTTTACCAACGCATCCGCACCCCAAGGCTGCCAATCAACCCGTTCAAATCATTTTCAACCACATTGCTGCTGTAGTCGGCGCTGACATACAGGCTGACCGAAGGCGTCACTCTGGCCACCAACCCCAGACCCACGTCTACTGTCGATGAATTGCGACTGCTGCTGATTTTGTCGACCTGATCCAGGCTCACTGTGTTGCCCGTGTACACCGTGTGCCACAAATTGGTCCGCACATAGGGTTCGACCGGCAGGCCGTTGATATCGTAATTGCCTTTCAAGCGTGCACCGACCCGACCGCTCCAGGAGGTCAGGTCGCTGGACGAGGCGTTGCCTGACCCGGCATATGGCGTATCCAGCGTGATGCGTTGATTGATCAACTGCGCCTGGGGTTCAACCACCCAGTTGTCGCCCAGGCCAATCGGGAAACCACCTTCCACCGACACTGTCATCGCGCTGCCTTCGGTGGTTTGTCGCACGCCCTGGTCGTTGCGGCTAAAACCGCTGACCCGGCCGCCGCTGGCCGTCAAGTCGACGTGCCAGCCTTGCGCCCCGGTCAGGCTCCAGTAGGCACCCAGGCTTTGGCCTTGAAGGTTGAGCGTGTCATGGCTGGGGTCGGCGAGGGCGCGGCTGGTCAGCAGGCCGTTGTCGTTACCCTGGAATTGAGCGGTGCCGCCGATCAGTCCGACCCGTTGGGTACTACCGCTGTTGCTTTGCACGGTCAGGAGCGCCGGGCCTTTGAATTCGCTGGCTCCGGGGATCGTGCCCTGGGCCAGATAATCGGTTTGGGCCTGCCGCGACGTCGGGCCATAGACGTGGTCCCAGGCCAGGGGGGCGGCGTCTTCGATCGTCAGGCGTGAGCTGGGTAAGTCTGAGTTGACGCGTAAGCGGTCGGGATACGTGGCCAAGCCGAAGGGCAAGGTAATTGTCGGCAGTTGCTGGCTGTACCAGGGCGTTGTTTCGTCCTCGGCAGACGACGCTCGCACCTCCATGGATGAGCACAGCAGGAGTGAACCGGAGACGACGCAAAAAGTGAATTTTATCTCTTGTGGGGTGAATGAAGTTCTCATGGAGGTCTACCTTGCAATCGCATGCGTATCTCGCTGTGGCGTCTCTCCTACCCCGAATGAGGGGCGACCGAATGGATTGAGGCAAGGTCCGACCCGCCCGTTTTACGGGGGTCTGGAGGCTTGCCCCTGATGGATTTCCGGGGGTAGTAAGGACTAGCTAAGAAGACCGATGACGCTGCGTCAAGAAAATGGCCGATAAGTGGTACGGCTATTTCAGACTCTGTAAGTGACTGATTATTGGCGCTGATCTAAGTTGTTGTTTGTACGAAAAATCATCCTGAAAGGTGCAATCCAGACGTATTGGGTAGTGGGCTATCGGTTGCGTGACGGATGAACAGTGCAAAATCCATGAGCAAGTCCGTGACGTGATTACTGTCATTTTTTCTGCTTCAGGCTGCAGTTCTTGGCGCMTGTCGCTTGACGGTGTTACAGGCGTACCTCCACCGCCAGCGGCAAATGGTCCGACAGGTGCGTCCAGGGCTTGTAGCCGAGTATGCGCGGCTCATGACTGCTGGCATTGCGCAGGTAGATGCGGTCCAGGCGCAGCAGGGGAAACCGTGCCGGGTACGTTTTCGCCGGGCGGCCGTGGTGGCGTTCGAATGCTTCATGCAGGTAGTCGCGTCGGGCGAGGGTGGCATTGCCTTGCAACTGCCAGTCGTTGAAGTCGCCGGCAATGATGACCGGGGCGTCCTCTGGCAACGATTCGAGTAACAGGCAGAGCAACTGCAGCTGGAGTTGTCGATGGCTTTCCAACAGGCTCAGGTGCACGCAAATGGCATGCACTTCGGCATGGCCCGGCACATCCAGCACACAGTGCAGCAAGCCGCGCCGCTCGGGGCCGGTGATCGAGACATCGAGGTTGCGAAATTCGCGGATCGGGTATTTCGACAGCAGGGCATTGCCGTGATGGCCGTCGGGGTAGACCGCGTTGCGACCGTAAGCGAAATCGCTCCACATGCTGTCGGCCAGGAATTCGTACTGCGAGGTCGGTGGCCAGTCGTTGTAACGGGAAGAATGCCGGTCATGCTCACCGACCACTTCCTGCAGAAACACCAGGTCCGCCGACGTACTGCGTACCGCTTCGCGCAGTTCCGGGAGGATGAAACGTCGGTTGAGGGCGGTGAAACCCTTGTGAGTATTGACCGTCAGTACTCTGAGTCGGCGAATCGCCGGGGGCGTGTTCGATGGCACTGATTCGACGGCTTGGCGTTCGGCATCGTGGGTCACGTTCACTCCTCTGAATCAGGGCTGCTGTATGTATGCGACTGATGCGTGGGCGAGCAGTTCAAACACATTCACCACAACCCCGTAGCAGCTGTCGAGCACCGCGAGGCTGCGTTCGGCGGCGTAGCCGTCGTAAAACCAGAACCTACGGTGCAGCAGGCAAACCGCGTCAGCCGGATTCACGACGGCTACGCCGCCGAACGCAGCCTCGCAGGCTCGGCAGCTGCTACAAACGAGTCCGGTTGCTGCATGGCATCAGACAAACACAATTTCATACGGCAACCGCATGCGTTCCAGAATCACTCGTGGCAGCAGCGGGGCGATGCCGATCGCCGGTTCGCCGTCGAGCTGGCTGGCGTAGGCATAGGTGGCGTGGCTTTTGCGCGCGACAGTCCAGGTGTCGAGGCGTAGCTTGCGCGCGCGATGCCAGGGGATCAGCCCGTGCTCGCGCATCGGCCAGTGCCAGGCCCAGACCGGTATTTCGTTGAGCGTCGCCCCTACCAGGGCGGCAGCCCTGGCGCTGGCACGGCCGACAGCGTCGTGGTCGACGATGCCGTCTTCGCGCCAGGTGGTGAACACCACATCGCCGGGGCGCAGGTAGCGGACGATGAATTGGGTCAATTCAGACTCTCGCTCGGCCAGAGCGTTGTCGGTGAAGCCGCCGCGAATCCACTTCAGGCTGTGCATCGGCAAGCCGAGTCGACGCAAGGCTTCGACACTTTCCTGGGGGCGGAACACGCTCAGGCGCTTTTCCGACCACTGACGCGACCCCGGATGGCTGGCGCTGCCGTCGGTGATCGAGATCAGTTGCAGAGGATGACCAAGGGAGCACAACAGTTGCAGCAGGCCACCGCAAGTCACCACTTCATCGCCGGGATGCGGGGCGATCACCACCGCGCGAGCTCCAGCAGGGACCAGTGTTTCGGTGTTGATGACGGGGATGTTGTCCAGTTGTGGGGCGCTGTTCCAGATCTGCGCAGGCAAGCTGTTTTCGCTGATGGAAACCGGTCTCATAGGCGCTACGTCCTTGTTCTGTCTGGCCCTCAGTCGTGCGCAATGCTTACGGGAGCAAGCCTGGCAGACCCGTGAAGGCGGGTAGATAGCAATGTGCGGCGCTCCGAACCCTGGATTGCCGCGTTCAGAGTATTGCTCATGAAACGCTATTCGTCGCCTCAGCCTTTGGTCTGATGCGGTTTTTTTAACCCTGGCTGTGTCGGGGTTCGCAAAAAGTCACCGAAACCGTCCTTTGGTAGCAGCTGCCGAGCCTGCGAGGCTGCGTTCGGCTGCGAAGCAGTCGTGAAGTCAAACGATGCGATCTTGCAGATATACCGTGCACTCAGGTTTTACGGCGGCTGCGCAGCCGAACGCAGCCTCGCAGGCTCGGCAGCTGCTACAGATATTATGGTGATCACTCTCACTCTTCTTCCTCATGCTGCAGTTCAAACAACAGCAGCGAACGGCCGGTAACCGAGTATTGGCGACCAAACTCAAAGCGTTCCTGGCCCCGAATCGACGGTTGATTGGTATCGATCATGCAGGTCCAGAAACCGCCGTCAGGCACTTCCGGCAGCAGGAAGTTGACGATGTCATGGTGCGCGTTGACCACCAGCAGCAGGGTCGCGTCGGCACCCTTGCGGCGAATGCCGGTTTCCTGGGCGCGGCCATCGAGCAGTATGCCCATGCAGCGACCGTGGCCTTCTTCCCATTGCTCATTGGACATTTCGCTGCCGTCCGGGGCCAGCCAGGTCACGTCCTTGACGCCGATGTCTTCGTTGTAATTACCCACCAGGAAGCGCCCGCGCCGCAGGATTGGATAGGCCAGGCGCAACTTGATCAGGCGTTTGACGAACTTGAGCAGCGCCTTGCCGTCTTCGCTCATGTCCCAATTGACCCAACCGATCTCGCTGTCCTGGCAATAGGCATTGTTGTTGCCTTTCTGGGTGCGGGCGAACTCGTCGCCGGCCACCAGCATCGGCGTACCCTGGGACAGCAGCAATGTGGCGAAGAAGTTGCGCATCTGCCGCAGGCGCAGGGAATTGATCTCGGGATCGTCGGTGGGGCCTTCGACGCCGTGGTTCCACGACAGGTTGTTGTTGCTGCCGTCCTGATTGTTCTCGTCGTTGGCCTCGTTGTGCTTGTCGTTGTACGACACCAGATCGTTGAGGGTGAAGCCGTCATGGGCGGTGACGAAGTTCAGCGAAGCATACGGTCGACGGCCGCGCTGGTTGAACATCTCACCGGAGGCGGTCATGCGGCTGGCGAAGTCGGCGAGCTGGCCGTCGTCACCTTTCCAGAACGCGCGCACGGTGTCGCGGAATTTGTCGTTCCATTCGACCCAGCCCGGCGGGAAGTTCCCGACCTGATAACCGCCGGGGCCACAGTCCCAGGATTCGGAAATCAATTTCACCTGACGCAGCACCGGGTCCTGGCGACAGGCGACGAGGAAGCTGTGCCGTTCGTCGAAGCCGTCATGGTAGCGGCCGAGGATGGTTGCCAGGTCGAAACGGAAACCGTCCACGTGCATTTCCGTGGCCCAGTAACGCAGCGAGTCAGTGACCATTTGCAGCACGCACGGGTGGCTCAGGTCCAGGGTGTTGCCGGTGCCGGAATCGTTGATGTAGTAGCGTTTGTCGTCGGGCCTCAAGCGGTAGTAAGAGGCGTTGTCGATGCCGCGCATGGACAGGGTCGGGCCTTGTTCGTTGCCCTCGGCGGTGTGGTTGTAGACCACGTCGAGGATCACTTCCAGATTGGCCTCGTGCAGATGCGCGACCATCTCCTTGAACTCGGCGATCTTGCCGCTGGCCAGGTAGCGCGGGTCCGGGGCAAAGAACGCAATGCTGTTGTAACCCCAATAATTGGTCATGCCTTTGTGCAGCAGATGCTGGTCGTTGACGAAGGCATGGATCGGCAGCAACTCCACAGTCGATACGCCGAGCTTGCGGATGTGTTCCAGCACATCATCGACCATCAACCCGGCGAAGGTGCCGCGCAGGTTCTCGGGAACGGCGGGGTGAAGCATGCTGAAACCGCGTACGTGAGTCTCATAAATGATCGTCTTGTCCCATGGCACGCTGACCCGATGGTCATGGCCCCAGGTGTGGGCCGGGTCGATCACTTTGCACTTGGGCACGAAGGGCGCGCTGTCGCGCTCATCGAAACTGAGGTCGGCGTCGGGGTGGCCGATGGTGAAGCCGAACAACGCTTCGGACCATTTCAATTGGCCGACCAACTGTTTGGCATAGGGGTCGATCAGCAGTTTGTTCGGGTTGAAGCGATGACCGTTGGCCGGGTCGTACGGCCCGTACACGCGATAGCCGTAGATCAGCCCCGGATGGGCGTCGGGCAAGTAGCCGTGGTAGGTCTCATCGGTGTATTCCGGCAGCTCGATGCGCTCAAGTTCCACCTCACCGGCATCGTCGAAGATGCACAGTTCGACCTTGGTCGCGTGAGCCGAAAACAGCGCGAAATTGACCCCCAGGCCATCCCAGGTCGCGCCTGGCGGGAAGGGCAAGCCTTCACGGATTCGCGAGGYCTCGTGAGGTTCGGGCGCGGTTTTCTTTGGACTGGTCATAGCTGCTCCTGCAACGGTATTTTTCGAGGGCGCTCTGTGGCGAGGGGGCTTGTCGGAACGCCGCATCGCCCCGTTGGGTCGCAAAGCGACCCTTAAACCAGTCACCGCAATTCTTTAATCAGCAACGTGGCGTCTGGTTTACGACTGCTTCGCAGCCGAACGGGGGGCAAGCCCCCTCGCCACAAATCAGGACAAGACAGTGAAGCGTCAGACCTCGGGTGGTTTACGCGCGGTGCGCGGCTTTTTCACTGTGGTTTTTTCGCCCGGCGGGATCACTGCCGAAGCGGCAGCGGGTTTGGCTTTGGGCTTGGCGCGGGGTTTGGTTTCGAGGCCCTTGCCATTGACCAGCTTGCCGTCGGGCTTGCTGGCCGCGGGCTTGCTTGCGGTTTTGCTGCTGCTCGCTTTGGCTGGTTTGCCGGGCGCCAGGGCTTCGGCCTCGGCGAGTTTGCAGGCCATCTCCCAATGGCGGGCTTCCTGGCCCTCGGGTTTTCCTTCGGATTCCCAGATTTGATAGGCAAATTCGCGAATGCGTTTTTCGTCGGTACTCATCGCAATGCTCCTGAACTGAACTCAAGTTTGGGTAAAGAGATTGACCGGGAAATCCCCCAGCGCGGCGCCGACCATCAGCTCCTTGTGTTTTGTGACTGCGACGCTGGTAAAAAGTCCCTTCAGATTTTCTTCGGTGGCGGTGAACGGCAATTTGATTCGGGTATCGCCCCACAGCGACGCGTCAATCCGGGGGGCGGCACTGTTTTCCAGCAGTCCGGCACAACGTATCGGTACGGTCACGATTGCCAGTTTTCCCTGCCATTCTCGAGCAAACGCCAGTACCCGGTGAGCCTGGCTGCCAATCACTTCAAGGGCTTGGTAAGTGCCTTTTTGAAACAGTTCGGCATGCTCGGCACGCCGGTTCAGCGCCCGGGCGATCAGGGTTTGCTTGATGCGTCCGTCACGCCAGTTCGCCAACAGAGCGGGCAGGTCAAGCGGTAGGTGCATGGCCTGCTGACGGCTGACGTAATCCACCGGCCGGCGGTTATCCGGATCGACCAGCGAGAAGTCCCAGAACTCGTTGCCCTGATAGAGATCCGGCACCCCCGGCACGGTCATTCGCAGCAAGGTTTGCGCCAATCCATTCAGTGCACCCGGGACGGCAATGCATTGAGCGGCTGCCTCGATGGCCGCGCGCAATGGCTGACCTTCGGGGCTTAGCAGCAGGCGTTCGAGAAACCCGTGGGTCGCCTGTTCATATGCCTCGTTTGACGCGCTCCAGCTGCTTTGCAACTTGGCTTCGCGCAGGGCTTTGCGTTGCCACTGCCAGAGGCGTTTGGCGTAGTCCTCGAGCGCAGGTTGATCGTCGCTACACAATTCCAGTGGCCAACTGCCGAGGATTGCTTGATAGAGAATCAGCTCGTCGCCCGCCGAGGGCGCGCCGGGGTCGCTGCGCAGTTCGCCCGCGAGGGTTCGCCAGTGCTCGACCTGTTCGGCGTACCAGGCGCTGCGCTCGCTTAACACCGCCAGCCGCGCGCGGGTGTCTTCACCGCGTTTGTGGTCGTGGGTCGCGGTGGCCAGCAGGTTGTCGGGGAACTCGGCGAGGCGATTGGCGCAGGCGGCATGGAAGTCGGCAACCGGGGCGCTGAACTGCTCGGTGTTGTAGCCGACATCGTTGCGCGACAGCAGCACCGCCGAGCGATAAAGCGCGGTGTCTTCCACCGCTTTGGCCGCTGTCGGTGAGGTCAGTTGCTGGAAGCGCACGCAGGCATGCTTGAGCAGTTTGCGTGGACGGCCCACCGGTCGCTTGCGCCAGGGTTGGCCACCGAGCCAGCCGGCCAGGCAATCGAGCACCGGCCAGTCGGCCTCGCCAAGGGTTTGCCTGGCACCGGCCATGGCCTGCTGGAAAAACACGTCATCCTGGGCCGCACGACCCAACGGGCTGATGTAAGTGCGGTACACCGGGAAGTGCACGATCAGTTCCTGCAAGGCCCGTCGGATCGCGCCGAGGGTCAGGTCCCGGGTCATCAGGTCGTCCCGGGCCACTTGCAACAGGGCGTGGGCAACACTTTCGAAATCCCCGGCGAGGGAGCCGTTGAGAATCTGCTGGCGCGCCAGTTGTGCTTCCTGGCGGAAATCGGCGGGCCGTTCGCTGTGCCGGCTCCAGAGTTCACCCAAGGTCTGGGTGCCTTCGGGGTCGTGTTGCAGCAGCGACAACTGGTTCATGAATTCATAACCGGTACTGCCATCGACGCACCAGTCGCGGTGCAGGGTTTCGCCTTCGCCGAGGATCTTCTCGACGTAGATCGGCAGGTGTCGGCCGGGTGCCATTCGATCGACTCGACGTCGCAGTTTGCGGCAGTAGCCACGCGGGTCGGCGAGGCCGTCGATGTGGTCGATGCGCAGTCCGTCGACCAGACCTTCGGCCACCAGCTCGAAGATTTTTGCATGGGTCGCTTCGAACACCGCCGGCCGTTCGACGCGCAGGCCGCCCAGTTCATTGATATCGAAAAAGCGCCGCCAGTTGATGTCGTCCGCCGCGGTGCGCCAACTGGCCAGGCGATAACTCTGGCGCTCCAGCAGGTTATGCAGGCGCTGGAAACCGTCGGGAGTGAGCGAGTCGTAAGTGTCGAGGGTGTGCTGGATGGCGTGCAGAATGGCCGGATCACTGGCCAGTTCCCGCAGCTCGGCTTTCAGTGGAATCGCCAGGCTGTACACGTCGGACTGATAACTCAAGGTGTCGAAGCGATCTGCCAGGGATTTGAGCCGTTCAGCCTGCTCGGCATTCAATCGGTTATTGGCCTTGAGCAGTTCGCCGTAGTCGGTGGGGCATATCGGGAAGTGGTGTTCATAGTGCACGACATGAAAGGCGCCGCGCCGGGCATCGAAACGCAAGGGCAGGGTGCCGTCCTGCAAGGCGATGCCGTAGTCGCTGCCCAGAAAAGGCAGCAGCAACTGGCCTTCCATCAACGGGTCGGGCGAGTGCCACTGAATGTCGAAGAACTCGCCGTAAGGGCTCAGCCGTCCCCATTCCAGCAAGTCGAGCCACCAGGGATTGTCGCCACCGCCGACGGCCATGTGGTTGGAAACGATATCGAGGATCAGCCCCATGTTCTGTTCGCGCAACGCAGCGACCAAACGGCGTAACGCCGCGTCGCCGCCCAGTTCAGGGTTGACCGTGGTCGGGTCTACCACATCGTAGCCGTGCATGGAGCCGGCGCGGGCGGCGAGCAGCGGTGAGGCATAGAGATGGCTGATGCCCAGGCTGGAAAAATACGGCACCAGTGGCACCGCTTGATCCAGGGTGAAGCCTTTATGAAATTGCAGCCGCAGGGTCGCCCGCAGCGGCTGGCTGAGCGGTTGATTCATTGGTCACGCTCGGCCGCCTGAAGTCGCGCACAGGCGAGCAGTTCCAGGCGGCGGGCGGCGTCCGGATCATCGAGCAGGCTTTCGCTGTCGCCGGGCAATCGGCGGGACCAGTTGGGGTGGGTGTCGGTGGTGCCGGGCAGGTTGGCCTGCTGTTCGATACCCAGGGCATCCTCCAGTGGCAGCAACACCAGCGGCGCGCGGGTATGACCGAGGAAGCGGATGGCGGCGTCGAGCACCTGATCGGTTTCATGGGACTCTTCACGGAAATTTTGCGGGTCCTGGCTCAGCACCCGGCGCAAGCCTTCGCGCTCGCGTTCGCGATGTTGACGCCATTCGATTTCACCCGTGGCGTCGACCAGGCCCAGGCGTGCGCTCCAGTCGATATCGCGGCCATGCCACCAGCCATTGAGCGTCGGCAGGTCGTGGGTGCTGGTGGTGGCCAGGGCGTTGTCCGGCCAGTCGAGAATCGGTTTGAAGTGTGTGTTGTCCTGTTCGAACAACAGCACGCGCATGCCGAGGATCGAGCGCGCGATGAGTTTTTCGCGCAGGCCATCAGGCACGGTGCCAAGGTCTTCGCCGAGGACGATGGCCTGATGCCGATGGGATTCGAGGGTCAGAAGGCGCAGCAGATCATCCACCGGATAATAAAGGTACGCTCCGTCGCTGGGCGGTGCGTCTTTAGGGATCACCCATAGCCGTTGCAGGCCCATGACGTGATCGATGCGCAGGCCGCCGGCATGGGCGAAATTGGCCCGCAGCATTTCGATGAACGCGCGAAAGCCGTTACGCACCAGACCTTCGGGGGAAAACGCGGAAATCCCCCAGCCCTGGCCAGTGCGGTTGAGGATGTCGGGTGGCGCACCCACTGTCAGCGAGGCGAGTAATTCGTCCTGGCGACTCCAGGCCTGGCTGCCGCCGCCGTCAGCGCCCACCGCCAGGTCGGCGATCAGGCCGATGCCCATGCCGGCACCACGGGCGGCGGTTTGTGCGCGCTCCAGGCTGCGCGCAATCAGCCATTGGCAGAATGCGTAATAGCCGATGCGGGCCGAGTTCTCTTCGGCAAATTGCGCCAGAGCGGCGCTGCGCGGGTTACGCCATTGCTCGGGCCACTCGCGCCAGTCGAGGCTTTCACCGCGCCTTGCACGGGCTTCCTGGATCGCTTCGAAGCGGCAATGATTTTCCAGCGCTTCGCCACCGGCGTGACGGAAGCTGCTGAAGTCGGCATGCAAGGGGTGTGCGCCGTGGGTGAATCCTTCGTACAAGGCTTCCAGCAAGCGATGTTTGGCCTCGGCGGCGGTGGGCCAGTCGATGAGCTGTAAGGTTTCCAGATGCTTGAGTTCGCCAGCCAGGCCCGTGGCGTCGATTGCGGTGCGCAGGGCACGCTCACCGAGAATCGCGCCGGGCGCTGCGTACAGGCTATTGAGAAACAGACGGCTGGACGGCGAGTAAGGGCTGTAGCGCTGGGTGTCGCCGCTGAACATCGCATGCAGCGGGCTGATCGCTAATGCTTCGGCGCCCCGTTCGCCGGCCACCCGGGCCAGATCTTCGAGGGCCTGGGTATCGCCGAAACCGCCATCGCCGGGGCGGCGCAGCGAATACAATTGCACGCTCAGGCCCCAGGCGCGCGGGGTTTGACTGTCAACGGCTTCGCCGACGCTGTAGCAGCGCTCGGGCGCCACCGCCAGGGTGAACGACTGATCGTCGATGCTGACGTGCTGATAACCCACCGGCACCAAACCGGGCAAAACAGCGTTGTCATCGAGCTTGAGGTTGAGCCGCGAGCCGTCTTCGAGATGGATCTCACACGGGGTTTGCGGTGCAAAGTAGTGGGCCAGATCAAGACCGACACCAACGTCGCAGGTCAGCAGCGGCGGCAGGTGCCGGGTTTGCTGTGCCTCCAGCAGTTGCAGCAGGCTGGCGTCGATTTCCTGGGCGGTGCTGGCGGGATGGCCAAGCCCGGCCAGCACTGAACGCAGCACCGCCGGCGTGACTTTTTGTGGACGGCCGTTGGCGTCGATCCAGTCGACGGCCAGGCCGGCTCGGCTGGCCAGTATTTCCAGTTGCGCATCGCTCATGGTCGCTCTCCATCCGGGGGTAGCAAAGGGGCTGCGGCTGTGAGGCTGACGAGCGCGCAATACGGGGCAAGGGTGCCCTGATCCAACAGACCGGCCGAGTGCGGCGGGTATTCGAACAGCAGTGTCGCGTCGGCCTGTGGGGAGTGGACCACGGCTGCGTCGCTGAGGTTCAGGTCAATGCGCAACTGACTGCCATCGCCCAGCCGCCAGCGTGCCGACACCGCGCCCTCGGCCAGTACCTGCGCCCCCAGCGCGTGGGCGCCGGGCAACTGCGGGATGATGTGTTGATGGCGGATTTGCAGCAGTCGACGATACAGCTCATGAATGGCCGGTTGCCGGGTGGCGGTCAGCTTCGGCCGCGACGCTTCGAAAGTCTGCATCGCGTTCGGGTCGGGAATCTGCTCGCGTTTGTGCGGGTCGGCAAAGGCGCTGAAGGCCGCGAATTCGTTGCGTCGACCTTCGCGCACCAACTCCGCCAGCTCACCATGGTGGCTGGTGAAAAACAGGAACGGTTGTTCGGCGGTGAACTCATCGCCCATGAACATCAGCGGAATCATCGGCGACAACAGCAGTAACACGGTGGCGGCACAGAGGGCCTCAGGCCGGGCCAGTTGATGCAAGCGCTCACCAAAGGCGCGGTTGCCGATCTGGTCGTGGTTCTGCAAAAAAAGCACGAAGGCCGTCGGCGGCAAGTGACCGCTCGGCTCACCGCGCGGCGTACCGTGGCGGGTGATATGGCCTTGAAACACGAAGCCCTGGCTCAGGCAACGGGCGAGTTGTTCGGTGGGGTTTTGGGCATAGTCGGCGTAATAGGCATCGGTTTCACCGGTAAGCAACACGTGCAGGGCGTTATGAGCGTCGTCGTTCCACTGCGCGTCAAAACCTTGCTCCAGCAGGCTGGCCTGGTTGTGCTCGTTTTCCGCCATCAGCCACACATGCCGCGCCGGATTGATATGTTGGCGAACCCGTTGCGCCAGCTCTTGAAGGAAGTCCGGGTCTTCGATGGCATGCACTGCATCCAGGCGCAGGCCGTCGAAACGGTACTCCAGCAACCACATCAGCGCATTGTCGATAAAGAAGTCACGCACCTCGCGCCGGCGGAAGTCGATGGCTGCGCCCCACGGCGTGTGTTGGTCTTCGCGGAAAAAACCTTTGGCGTAGCGATGCAGGTAATTGCCGTCCGGGCCGAAGTGGTTGTAGACCACGTCGAGAATCACCGCCAGGCCATAGCCGTGGGCCGTATCGATCAGGTGTTTGAGTTGTTCGGGCGAACCGTAGGAGGCCTGCGGTGCGTAAGGCAGAACCCCGTCATAGCCCCAATTGCGCTCGCCGGGAAACTGCGCCAACGGCATCAGTTCGATGGCGGTAATCCCCAACTCGACCAAGCGCGCCAGATGCTGCTCGACCTCGCTGAAACCGCCGAGCGCACCGACATGCAGTTCGTAGATCACCGCCTCGTTCCATGGCCGACCTTGCCAGGCACTGTGCTGCCAGCGATAGGCGAGGGGATCGACCACCACGCTGGGGCTGTCGATATCGCCCGCCTGGGCGCGGGAGGCCGGGTCCGGCACCTCCAGTTCGCCATCGATGTTGTAGCGGTAGCGGGTACCCGCGGGACAGCGGGTCTTGATCACAAACCAGCCGTCGGCCTGAGGCAGCAGCGGCAGGGATTGTCCGTTTTCCAGTTCAAGACTGACGTAAAACGCATCTGGCGCCCACAAGGCAAAACGCGTGTGTTCAGCGTCCAGCATGATTGCGCCGTGGGGCCAGGTTTCAAGAGTCCGTAACGGCATCGTTGAAAACCTCTTACTGTTTGCCCGATTTACCCAGCGCTTTAGCCACCAGTTGTTCGTAGAGTTCGGCGTAGGGTTCGACCGCCTTGCACCAGTTGAAAGGCGCCGCCATGGCCCGGCAACGCATGGCGTTGAGCAGGCCGGGGAAGGCGAACACCTTGAACGCGCGGCTCAGGGCTTCGCGATAGCTCTCCACGGTGGATTCGTCGAAAAGAAAACCGGTCACGCCGTTTTCAATGGTGTCGGCCAGGCCGCCGGTATTGCGCGCCACCGGCAATGAACCGAAGCGCTGGGCGTACATCTGGCTCAGGCCGCAAGGTTCGTAACGCGAAGGCATCAGCAGGAAATCACTGCCGGCAAACATCCGGCGGGCGTCGGTTTCATTGAAGCCGATGTGCACGCCGATTTGCCCGGGGAAGCGCAACGCCAGCTCACGCATGGCTTGTTCTTCTTCCGGTTCGCCGCGGCCGATAATCGCAATCTGGCCGCCATTGGCGACAATGTATTCGGCCACCGCTTCGGTCAGGTCCAGGCCTTTCTGGTAGACAAGCCGCGAGACCACGGCGAACAGCGGGCCTTCGGAATCATCCAGGCCGAATAACCGGCGAACGTGCGCCGCGTTGACCGCTTTGCCGTCCCAGTCGCCGATGCCGAACGGGTGGAACAGGTGCGGATCGGTGGCTGCGTCCCAGCTTTCATCGATGCCATTGGGAATCCCGCTGAGCAGACCTTGCTGGGTCTTGGCGGCGAGAAAACCGTCGAGGCCGCAGCCGAAGGCCGGCGTGGTGATTTCCTGGGCATATGTGGCGCTGACGGTGGTGATGTGGCTCGAGTAGGCCATGCCAGCCTTGAGGAACGACATCTTGCCGTAAAACTCCATGCCTTCCTGCTGCAAGGCATGCACGGGAATACCGAGTTCCGGGCATGAGCCGAGGCTGGTGACGCCTTGGTACGCCAGGTTATGGATGGTGAACAGGGTCGGGGTGCGTTGGCCACGCCAGTGCATATAGGCAGGGGCCAGGCCCGCGGGCCAATCGTGTGCATGCACCAGATCCGGGCACCAGTGAATTTGTGCGAGGTTGGCGGCGATATCGGCGGCCGCAAGCCCCAGGCGGGCGAAACGAATATGGTTGTCCGGCCAGTCGCGGCCATTGTTGGCGCCGTAGGGCGAACCTTCGCGCTCGTACAGTTCAGGGCAGATCAACACGTAAATGACCAGGCCGTCGGGCATGTCCATGCGCCCGATCTTGCAGGGCGGCAACGCGGCGTGCCCGCCCAGTTCACCGATGATATGAATTGGATTTTCGCTGTTCAGCACTTGCGGGTAACCGGGGATCAACACCCGGACATCGTGCAGGTGAGCCATGGCTCGCGGCAGCGCGGCGGAAACGTCTCCCAGGCCACCGGTCTTCACCAGATCGGCAATCTCCGAGGTGACGAACAACACTTTTTTCTTGTTGGGATTCTGACGGACTACCGGTGCCAACGCCTTGGTGACCGGGACGCTGACCGATTTGGCGGTAAGGGCTCCCACGGTGCTGGCTTCGCCGACCTGTTGATGAGCACGTTCTCCCTGAACATCTAACGCCGTATTGATCATATGCATCTCCCCGTGTTGTTGATCTGATTCCAAACCTGGCACAAACGGTGTTGGCCAATTCCTGTGGCCGGGCGCAAACGCGCTACGCATCGGTGAGCAAGTGCTGCCCATGCGCTGAAGCTCAATGGGTGAAGTGGCTGTTGCAAGGAATGCACCAGTCGCTGTGCCCTACCTTTCAGCTGACCTGAAGCCAATACGAAAAGTTTCTATTTATTTCACCGAATGACCAGTCGGTTTTATTCCCCGAAAACAGTCTAGGCCAGAACCTAGAGCGGGGTGGTCAACCGGACAAATTGTTCGACAATCGGTTGGGGGAGGGTACAAAACACACGGGCTTTATGGGGAAACGCACCGACGAAGGGCAGGTTTGTTTTTTTGGGTGGGTCAAGACGGGACCGGGAAGTCACGATAGTTGGGCACGATGGAATAGGGGTTGCACCATTGCGGTGCGCAGGATTTAGGAGGGTGTGGTGGATTTGAGGGACTCTTCGCGGGCAGGCCTCGCTCTCACAGGGGAATGCATTTCACATGTGGGCGCGCGGCTTGCCCGCGAAGAACGATAACGCCGTCTCAGCCCAGCAACCGAATCGGCGCCCCGGCCGCCCAAGCCTGAATGTCCTCGATCATCTGCGAAAAGAACAGCTGATAGTTCTGTCGGCTGACGTACCCGACATGGGGCGTGGCCAACACATTGTCCAGCGTTCTGAAGGGATGATGGCGGGGCAACGGCTCGTGCTCGAACACGTCCAGAGCTGCGCCCGCCAGGCGTTTTTTCTGCAGGGCCTTGATCAGTGCCGCTTCATCGACAATCGGCCCGCGCGCGGTATTGACCAGCCATGCCGTGGGCTTCATCCAGTCCAGCGCCTGAGCGTCCACCAGCCCTCGGCTGCGCTCGCTGAGCACCAGATGGACCGACAGCACATCGGCCTGCTCGAACAGTTCCTGCTTGCTGACATAGGTCACGCCGACTTCGGCCGCTCGTTCACTGTTGAGGTTTTCGCTCCACGCAATGACGCGCATGCCGAACACCTGGCCGAATTGGGCAACCCGTTGACCGATACTGCCCAGGCCGAGGATCGCCAGCGTCTTGCCCTGCAAGTCGCCACCCAGGCCTTGCTGCCAAAAGCCCGCGCGCAAGGCGTTGGCTTCGGCCACCAGGTTGCGGGTCGCGGCCATGATCAGTGCCCAGGTCAGTTCTGGCGCGGCATGTTTGTAGCTGTCGGTGCCGCAGACCTGGATGCCCAGCGCGGCGGCGGCCTTAAGGTCCAGGGCGGCGTTGCGCATGCCGCCGGTGACCAACAGTTTGAGGGTGGGCAAGCGGCGCAGCAGGTCTTCGTCGAACCGGGTGCGCTCGCGCATCACACAGATCACCTCGAATGCGCCCAGGCGCTCGGCCAGGGTTTCGTTATCGGCCGGGTAGTCATGGAAAAAACTCACCTGGCCGATGCTGTCCAGCACTGACCAGTCCACCACGTCGCGCGCCACGTCCTGCCAGTCATCGATCACCGCAATCTGCACCGCCATCAGCCTTACCTCATCAACGAACGGGATTGGTTTTGTTCAGCCAGCCGAGCAACGCCTGATGAAACTTCGCCGGCTCCTCCATCTGCGGCGCGTGGCCCAGACCCGGGAATTCAATCAGTGTCGACTGGGGGACCAGCTTCGCCACTTGCTTGCCGAGTACATCGTAATGACCGATTTTCGCCTTGACCTCGGGCGGTGCGATGTCTTTGTTGATGGCCGTGGTGTCGGAGGTGCCGATCAACAGCAGGGTCGGCACTTTCAGGTCCTTGAACTCGTAGTACACCGGCTGGTTGAAGATCATGTCGTAAATCAGCGCCGAGTTCCACGCCACCGCTGTTTTGCCCGGTCCTTTGGCCAGGCCTGCGTACATGTTCACCCAGCGGTCAAACTCGGGCTTCCAGCGGCCGTCGTAATAGGTGGTGCGTTGGTAGTCATGAATACCTTGCGCGGTCACTTTCAGCTCGCGCTCATACCATTGATCGACCGTGCGATATGGCACGCCGAGGGCTTTCCAGTCTTCCAGGCCGATGGGGTTGACCAGCGCCAGTTGTTCGACCTGATCGGGGTATTGCAGCGCATAGCGGGTGGCGAGCATGCCGCCGGTGGAGTGGCCGAGCAGGGTCGCCTTTTGTATGCCGAGGGCTTTGAGCAGTTRCTGAGTGTTGCTCGCCAGTTGCTGGAAACTGTACTGATAGTGGTCCGGTTTACTGGAGGTGCAGAAGCCGATCTGGTCCGGGGCGATGACCCGGTAACCGGCCTCGCTCAGTGCCTTGATCGAGCTGTCCCAGGTGGCTGCGCAGAAATTCTTGCCATGCATCAACACCACGCTGCGGCCATTGGCCTTGCCTTGGGCGGCAACGTCCATGTAGCCCATTTGCAGGGATTTGCCCTGGGATTGAAAGGCGAAATGCTTGACCGTGTAGGGGTAGTCAAAGCCCTGGAGTTCCAGGCCGTATTCTGGTGTTTCGGCCTGGGCCTGGTTCTGGGCATAAACGAGAACCGGCAGTGCCGCCGTTAGCAGCAGGCCGGGTAACCAGCGGGAAAGGATGGGCGACATGGGGAAACTCCACAGGAAATCCGCCGATGCTGGATTGGCGTGATTAGGGTGACATTAAACGCAGTCAAGCCATTCCCCTCGCGATGCACTCTTTTTGTAGCAGCTGCCGAGCCTGCGAGGCTGCGTTCGGCTGCGTAGCAGTCGTCAAACCAGAGCTTTCAGTGCATCAGGCAAACTGCGTCAGCCGGATTCACGAAGGCTTCGCCGCCGAACGCCGATACACGGGGCCTTTCGTTCAACCCATCGAGCCCAACGTGGCCATTGCCAGTACGCCATAGCGGGCACCCTTGGCGAGGGTCACGATCATCAGGAAACGCCCCAGCGGTTCGCGCATGACGCCGGCCACCAGCGTCAGCGGGTCGCCGATGATCGGTACCCAACTCAGCAGCAAGGACCAATGACCGTAGCGCAGATAATGTATTTGGGCTTGTTGAAGATGACGAGGGCTGACCGGAAACCAGCGCCGCTCGCGAAACCGCTCGATGCCGCGTCCCAGCCACCAGTTCAGCAGCGACCCCAGCACGTTGCCCAGCGTTGCCACTGCCAACAGCGACCAGAGCCAATACCGGTCGCTGAGCAACAACCCCACCAGCACCGCTTCGGACTGCAAGGACAGCAGGCTCGCGGCGCCGAACGCCGCGAGAAACAACCCGATGTAGGCACCGAACATCAATGGGCGGGGTAGTCCGCCACCACCACGTCAGTGCCATCCTTTTGCAGGCCGATCACCTGATAGGCATCGCTCATGCCGTCCATTTCCATCCCGGGCGAGCCCATCGGCATACCGGGGGCTGCAACTCCCAACAGATCGTCACGTTTGCTCAAGGCCAGCACTTGGTCGGCCGGCACATGGCCTTCGACGAACTTGCCGTTGATCAAGGCGGTGTGGCACGACGCCAGGCGAGGCGGTACGCCGTGTTGTTGCTTGAACTGGCTCATATCGGCTTCGACGTGGTCTTCGACCTTGAAGCCGTTGGCTTCCAGATGGCTGACCCATTTTTTGCAGCAGCCGCAATTGGCGTCGCGGTGCACTTCGATCGGGATCAGGTCGGCGGCCTGGGCCAGGGAGGAGATGAAGAGGGCGCTCAGGGCGGCCAGACGCAGGTGGGTTCGCATGGGAGTCTCGTCTCGGGTTACGGCCAAAAAGGTGCATTTTGACTCTTTTATCCGACTGGGCATTGCGCGAGTGTTTCTAAGTTATACAAGGTCGGCTGGCCAGATCATCGCAGGTTGATGCTGTCAGCTGAATGAGCGAGGAATGACAAAAATGTCAGGTGTGCCGTCTGAGCGTCGAAAACCGGCGCTCAGGGGGACTTACGAACTGTAAAATTTGCAAGCCTACGGCAAGGGCAACGGCTACCGGTCGAGCAACTTCATGACCTCTTCCGGATAGCGCAAGCCAGCGGTGGCATTGGCCGGGAATATCGCTTCAAGGGCCTGCAACTCTTCGCGGCTCAGTTTCACCTCCAGCGCGGCCACATTTTCCTCCAGGTATTTACGTTGTTTGGTGCCCGGAATCGGGATCAGGTAATCCCCTTGAGCCAAGACCCAGGCTAAGGCCAATTGGCCGGCTGTCACGCCTTTGTCGGCGGCCAGCGTTTGTACCTGCTGCACCAGCAACAGGTTTTTGGAAAAGTTTTCCCCTTGGAAACGCGGGCTGAAGCGACGGTAGTCGTCTGCGGCGAAGTCATCCGGGCTTTTCAGTGCCCCGGTCAAAAAGCCCCGGCCCAACGGGCTATAAGGTACAAAGGCCACGCCCAGGCGCTGGCATGCGGCCAGGCAACCGTTCTCTTCCTGATCGCGGCTCCACAGCGAATATTCACTTTGCAGGGCGCTGATCGGATGAACCTTGTGCGCTCGCTCCAGTGTATCGACCGAGGCCTCACTCAATCCCAGGTAACGCACCTTGCCGGCCCTCACCAGTTCGGCCATGGCGCCGACGGTTTCCTCGATGGCCACCTGCGGATCGATGCGGTGCTGGTAATACAAATCCAGGGTTTCCACGCCCAGGCGCTTGAGGGTGCCGTCGATCGCTTCGCGAATGTATTCCGGGCGACCGTTGACGCCACGCGCGCCGGGGTTGGACGGGTCGCGGACAATGCCGAACTTGCTGGCCAGGAACACTTGGTCGCGCTTGCCGACAATCGCCTTGCCGATTAGCTCTTCGTTGGTGTGTGGGCCGTACATGTCTGCCGTGTCGAGCAGGTTGATCCCCAGCTCCAGCGCGCGATGCAGCGTTGCCGTGGCTTCGCGGGTGTCCACGCCGGTGGTGTAGAAATCGGTCATGCCCATGCAGCCCAGACCGATGGCTGACACCTGTGGTCCGTTCTTGCCCAGTTGACGTGTTTGCATGAAATGAACTCCCTGTGGATGTAGGCGCTTAGTGTCGATCTCGACAGAACGAAGATAAACCGGCTAAAAGTGCTATCACTGTTCGTAATTTCTAAATAATCATCGAGTCCTGACCATGGATCGTTTAAACGCCATGCGTGTATTCACGCGAATCGTCGAACTGGGCGGCTTCGCCAAGGCGGCGGACAGCCTGCAATTACCGCGTGCCTCCGTGACCATTCTGATCAAGCAACTTGAGGCCCACCTGGGCGTGCAACTGCTGCAACGCACCACCCGGCAAATCAGCCTGACGCTCGATGGCGCAGCCTATTACCCGCGTTGCGTGCGGTTGCTGGCGGATCTGGAGGAAACCGAAGCCGTGTTTTCCGCTGCTCGCCACAACCCCAAAGGCCTGTTGCGAGTGGATATGCCGGCGGGAGTGGGGCGTTTGATGGTGATCCCGGCATTGCCGCAATTCACTGCACGCTATCCCTTGATCGAGCTGGAAATCGGTTTGAATGACCGGACTGTGGATCTGATCCGCGAAGGTGTCGATTGCGTGTTGCGGGGCGGCTCGGCCCTGGACGAATCACTGGTGGCGCGACCGCTGGCCACACTGGATCAGGTCACGTGTGCGAGTCCCGAATACTTGCAACGTTGCGGGACTCCGCGGTGTCTGGAGGATCTGAAGGGGCATCGGATGGTGGAGTACTTTTCCAATAGCACGGGCAAACGCTACGGACTGGAGTTTGTCGTCGATGGGCAGTTGCGGTTGATCGACCTGCCCAAGCACGTCGCGGTCAACAGCTCCGATGGCTATCTGGCGGCGTGTGAGGCGGGATATGGCTTGGTCCAGGCTCCGTATTATCACGTTGCCCGTCAATTGAAGGAGGGACGTTTGATCGAGGTCCTGAGGGATGTGCCGCCACCGGGTATGCCGCTGACGGCGCTCTATCCTCCTCACCGCCAGTTATCCCGGCGGGTTAGGGTATTTGTCGACTGGCTGGTGGAACTTTGCGCTCAGCCGGGTAATGACTTTTACAGGAAACCCTCACGCGGCTGAGCGGGCTCCAATGGGTGCATCGGCGCAGCGCTGGCTTCTCGTGGCGCTCGCGTTCTGCTGCAAATCGTCATGCAACTGTTGCATGTATACGCAGCCCAGATCGAGGGATCGAACCTGCACGCCCCGATGAAACAGGGCGAACCAGCCATTGTCACCTGACGTAGGCATCAAGCCGGTAAAGGCGAAGCCCAGCGCCGAAAAACTGCACAAGTCCCGGGCGAAGTGCCGGGACAGTTCGAGCCGTGCCGAGATCACCCAGTGCCCGGGCAGTTGCCGGAGTTGCTCAAGTAAATCATTGTTCAAATGCTGAATGATAATGTCGACCCGATGCTGATGTTGTTCAATTTGCAAGGACGTGGCGAGGCGCGGAGTGTCCTGGTGGGTTCCGAATACCGAGCACAGGTGTTGCATAAGCGCCCGGCAGCTTTCGGGCCATTGGATATCGGGGAGTGGTCGTGTGTGTCCTTCGATCATGTGGCAACACATCACCATGGTTTCCGGAAGTGGTTCGCCAAATGGCGAGGGGACGTAGTCGGGAAGCAGTCCAGTGTTGTGGAAACCGAGTTTTTTTGCGATGCGTTGCGTGTAGGGATGGTGGGTCACTTGCATGATCGAGGCGCTTTTAAGCCCCAGAGAACCTGCCTGTCTCAGCAGTTCGCGGCCCAGACGAGTGGCGATGTCCTGCCCCTGCGCGGCGGGATGTACCACGGTGAGGGCCAGTTCCGCGGTATTCGAAGGTGTGTCGCGTCGCAACGCGGCATGACCGAGGACGGCTGTGTCATCCACAGCCAGCATTGATTGCCAGTGACCCTCGGCATTGTGCTGATTGATCATGTTCGGCAGGTAAACATCCGGCTGAGCGTAATGATCGCCGTAGACTTCTTGAAACAATCGACTCACTGCGTTTGCATCGGAAGGGCGGTAGGCGCGAATTATCAACGGGGTCATCACACGAACTCCTGCAAGGGAACGTCATACACTCGCAAATCCAGCACCCGCAGTTGTTTGCCCGAGCGAGGGTGGAGTTTCAGGTCTGTGGTTGCGCAAGGCAGTACTCGAAACTCCAGCAGACCCTCGCGGCTCAGGTCGTCGATGGCGGGGTAGTGGGCGAGCAGCGCTTCACGCAATTCGCGGAGCACCGGTTCGACGGCTTGTAACTGAGGTTCGGGCACCCACTTCACGCTCAGCAGATCCTTGGGGCCGGTCTGCTCGATCAGCAATTGCCATTGTTCGCTGTGCGCTACACGCTGGACGATCTCGTGTATTTCTTCAGTGAACAGCGACAACACACCGACTCGTACTCGTTGACTGTGGGCACTGCGCCCTTTGAGCGCGAATTTACGCCTCGGGGTTGCGGCCGGCTCACGCCAACAGGCACGGTCGCCCACTGGGTAGCGCAGCAGCGGCATAAGCCGGCGTGTCAGGTTGGTCAGTACCAACAACCCGGTGCGATCGCACTCTTCAATCACTTCACCGGTGTGTTCGTCGACGATTTCCAGCAGGGTTTGTTGATCGAACACCCGATGCTCGCCCAATGCGCAGTCGCGATCGCTGGCGCCTATCAGCCCGGCGTCTACGCTGGCGTAGCCGATCGAGGCGATACGGGCATTGGGGAACATTTCCCCAAGGATTGCCAACTGCGGAGCAAACAGGCTTTCGCCGGCATATAACAGCGTCTCAACCCCGTACAACACACGCCGATGCTGCGCCAGGTAGGCGCAGAATTGCAGCAGTTGTGCCGGTACGCCGGCCAGAACGTTGATCCGATGCCGCTCTATGGCATCCGCCAATACGTCCGGCTCGACGTTTCCGGTGAACGGAAATTCGCAGATGGATCGCTCGACATAGGCCAGGGAGTCGTGGACGAACAGAAAGCTGGCGTAGAGATCCCCTGAAAAAAACAGGTTGGCAACCCGGTCGCCATTGTTCAGTTGAGCTGAGAGGCTGGCGCCGAACGTGCTGACCAAGGCTTGCCATTCCTCGTAGGAGTAAACCGCAAGTTTGCCTTGGCTGGTCGAGCCTCCGGTTTTTAATACCAGTGCATCATCGACATCTCCGGTCAGGACTGACCAATGACTCAAGTCGTTGCTACCGGACCAATAGTCGGCCACATGGGTTAATGGCAGATCTTTTAAAGTAAGCCCGTTCTCGGGCAAGTGTTCCAGATGTTTATGGTAGAAGTTGGAGTGTTGTCTTATATAAGGTACAAGTTGTTCAAGCGAATAAGTTGGCTTCACGGGATTCTCTTTTATAGTGGGCGTCTTGCGTCGACTTCTCTTATTTTCGTTGATCGATAACTAAGGGGGTTTTGCCACTGTGTTTGTTTCGGGTGAATGCTTGTTCAACGCATGTTGTCACCTCCACAATTAAAAGTTCAGCGCGCACCGCATTCGCCAAGGCTTCGTGGGTCAGCAGTTTTTCGTGTACCCACTCGGCGTCTGCATCCGCGAGAACGTACATGCGTTCGACCCCGTTGGCGGTGTGGTCCAGGACCACTTGAATGGGGGATCCCACACTGAGTTCCAGCGCCGCGGGCGAAATGAACTCCGTGCCAATGCGCACCAGTTTGTCGTGTCGCTGCAGCAGTTCGAATCGCGGCGTCTCCAGTCCGCAAGGGCAGGTTCCGGGTATCCAGCGGCCGGTGTCGCCGATGTCATATCGGCGCACGTGCTGACCCTGCCGGGCGCGTGACGTAAACAGCAGGCGGCCGATCTCATTGGCTTGTACCGGCGCATCCTGTTCGAGCTGGACGATTTCCAGATGCTGGATTTCGCTCATCAAGTGGAATACGCCGTCCGCCGTTGCCCGGCAGGCATGCCCCAGGGGGCCTGCATCGACGGAGCCATACATGGCGGAGCGAATCGTCGACACCCCACAGCTTTCCATCAGGCGCCGACTGGCTTCTCCCGGATGTTCGCCGCCAAGGAATACTTTGCCGATACCGGCATAAGCGCGAAGTCGGGCCTGCTCTTTGAGAAACAGCCGATGCAACGTGCTGGGCATGCCGATCAGCACGGTGACACGCTGCTCCACGATCAGTCGGGCGATTTCGCTGAAGTCATCGTCCTGGGGAGCCCCCATGGGCAAATGCACAACCCCCATCCGTTCAAGAATGTTGGAACAACTGAAAAAACCACCATAAAGGTTGCCGCCGTAGAACAGGTTCATCACCCGGTCCAGTGACGGATCGAGCCCGACGCAGAACATGCCGTCGGCCGAGGCGCGCATTTGTCGATGAAAGTCTTGATAGCTGAAGCCAGCCAGCGCCGGGGTCCCGCTGCTACCGCCGGAGCGGAAGTACAGCTGTGCTGCGGACCCGATCGGCTGGGCCATAAAAGTGTCCTTGTCCATGATCGGGTCACGGGATGTGTCGGGGGCGGGTGGAACTGGGTCGAGCGTTGCACGACCTGTTAAGACATGCTGGGGCAAACTCACCGAGAGGCGGCGACTCAGACGCGACAGCGCGTAGACGCCATCGTGGGGCTCGCCGGTGTATCCGTCATGGATCGATTCGCAAGGTGCAATGCGACTGACGCCGGCATTGACCAATGTTCGAACGAGCTCAGGCGTTTTTGCCGAGGGGGACATCAACGCGCAGCTTTGCAGGAAGTTGCGCCAGGGCTGCAGCGTCTCGGCGAGCAGATACTGAGGAACCGGTTTGAGCACAATCGTACGAAACAGCGGTGACGGCGCGAGCTTTTGATGGTGCTCCCAGATGACGCGCCATCCGAGGCCAGTCCACACTTGGCCGGTCTGATTGGCAAAGCACTGATCGAGCCGTGCCATGGCGGTGCGGGTGGTGATTTCCGATGCTTCCTGATCTGTCGGCGTTAATGCCGGCCAGTGTGGGGCGCGACGGTTGAAGGCTTCGGCCAGTCGATCTCCGAGGTTCTGCAGGACGGCCGGATCGTTGCTGTCCACCAGCACCCATTGAGGACTGGAACACGCTTGTTGATCCAGTCGACAGACTTCATCCGCCAGGGCATCGAGCGCCGAAGGCGACGCCGCATCAGGTGACAGGTAGGCGAAGCTGATCTTGTGTCCCCAATCGATCCAGCGACAGCCGGACGGGATCTGCTGGCGTATCGATTTAAGCGCCGCTTCTGCGCCCCAGGCGGATACCCCATCGGCCTTGGCGCAGAGTTGAGCGATATAGGAGGTGTCCACCGGCAGAACCGCTACGAATTCGGCCAGTCTGCCACTGGTRTCGCAACGCAAAAGGGCGGCGAGCAATTGTGCGGTCAAACCCTGATCGCTGGAGCTGGGGCGCAGCCAGTTGATGTTGCCGGCCAGCAGGCTTTCGAGGATCGCGCAGAACGCCAGCATCGGCGCATTGCCCGGGGTGATATGCACCACCAGCCCCAATGGATGCCAGCTTTCGAAGCTTGGCTGGCGGTAGTCGATACGCCGCAGTGAACGCGGTTGCGGGCCCAATTCCCGTTCAAGCTTGGTGCTCAGGTTGCTGCGCTGGCAGAAGTCGATAAGCCCCTGACATTGGTCGTCGTCCAGGGGCAGATCCAGGCTGCGAGCTTGCAACTGCGTGGCAAAGCAAGCGGCGGACTCGATCACGATATCGCTGTCGATCGGCGTAGCCAGCAGCCGGGGCAGCGGTTGCTGAAGGAGGTCGAGGGCGCTTTGGGCAGAGATGTCGTCGCGCAGTTGGCCATTGATCAGGTACATATCAAGCTCCCCCGATCAGTTCTGAAGCGGCCATGGCACAGCTACGACTGGCGCTGGTGCCGGCACGTCCATGCAGCTCGAACCAATCGGTCGTCAGGCCGCATCCGCAACTGGCGCCGGGGTGCAACGTTGCCAGATCTCCCATGACCACAGCATGAGCAGGGCTTGAGGAAATGTAGGGGGAGACGAATTCCAGCAAACCGCGCTGGCCGTAGGGCTGGACAGTGAAATCGGATGGGTTGCGCACGAAAACCTTCGAGTAAATCGGTACATGAAAATGATGGTGGGCACACTGGATATAGGGCACGGCATGCTCTACGGCGCCGTAGCCGTCCCGGCAGCGGGACAGGTCGATACCCAATTGCCGGTTGATGCGGGCATACAACTGATGCAGGGGAGTCTCCTGTGCCGCCTGGGTTTTCCAGCCGCCCCCCAGCAACACCAGTGACTGGGCAGGCAACTGCAAGTCGGCCACGCCTGTGTCCTCCATGTGCTGCAGTGCATGGGAAAGGAACGCCGGAAAACCGAGAATGCGAACGGGCAATCCTTCCTCGGCAAACTCCTGCAGGGCGCGAATGACACCGAAGAGGTCGAACTCGTGGCCTTTGCCGGTCAGACGCAAGCCGTAAGCGGCTCGGTTGACGGGGGCATAGCTACACAGAAATTGATCGGTATAGGCCGTGCCCAGGGTAATGACCGCCTCGGGTTCGTAGCTCAGAAGCAAATAATTGCAGGGGCTGTCCGGGGTGTCCCAGCCGTAGTGCCGGAAAATGTGGCTCACCATGCCTTGGGCGGCGACCATGCTGCGATGGTCGTAGCGCATGCGACTCTTCTGACCGCTGGTGCCGGATGAGGTCATCTCCAGCGCGCCTTCGCCTGTGGGACTGATCGGCATGGATTCCAGGCAATAGGGTTGCGTTAACGCGCAAAGCGCATCGGCGTGGGGTAGATGGATCATCAAAAGACCTATGGGGTGGTATCAGACGGCAAGCGTGATATGAGAGCGACGCAGAAACAGTCGTAAGGGCGCCAGGCACAAGAGTCCCGTGAGGCCGGCCATCAGGGCGAAGGCTTCAAGGCTGTCACCGGCACCCAGTGCGGCGATAATTGAGCCGCCGCCACCCATGACGGCGATGGAGATCATGCCGATCATGGCCGAGATCAGGCCTTTGCTGTCGTCGCTGGAGAACAGGGCGAGCCGGTACAGCGCGGCATTGCTCATGCCGAGACCGATGGCGTAAAGCGATAGGCAACTGACCAACAGCACCGTTGAAGCACCGGTGAACGTTATGGTGATCAATGCAATGAGCCCGCCGCAAAATGGCCAGAGCGCATATCGAATCAGTTGAGGCAGTTCAGTGTTGGCAATCAATCGGTTGAGTATCAGATTGCCGAAAATGACGGCCGTAAATACCGGGATTTGCCACAGGCCATACTGCAGAGGAGAAAGTCCCTGGCTCTGGATCAGCAAGATTGGCGCCAAACCGATCCAGGCAATCAACGGCAGGCTCATTAGTCCCAGGGCGACGGTAGCGCTCAGGAATTGTGTGTTGGTGAGCAACGCGGCGTATCGGCGCACGGTGCCGTTCCATTCAAAGGGCACTGCGGCCAATTGTTGACCGTCCTGGCGCGCGGTGCCCACGGTTTCCGGCATGAACAGGTAAAGCCCGAGCCAGACCGTCGCGCCGCCGACACCCAACACTAAAAACAGCTCCCGCCAGGAAAGCCATTCCAGCGCCAGGCTGCCGAGCAGGGGGCCGAGCAGCGGGGAGAGCAGCGCAACGTTCCCCAGCAACGCCATGATTTTTACCGCGTCGGCTTCGCAGAAGACTTCTTGCAGGGCTGGATAACTGACTGCAATGACAAAACCCAATCCGATGCCCTGAATCAGGCGCAAGCCGTTGAAGGCAAGAATGCTCTGCACGTAGAACGCCACGGCACAGGCCAGGGCGAACACCGCACAACCGATGAGCAACAGCCTGCGACGACCGAAGTGATCGGACAATGGTCCGATAAGCCACTGCAGAAGAACGCCGCCAATCAAGTAAAGATTGAAGGCATATGGAACGTGACTCGCACTGGCATCCAGTTGATGGGTGACGGTCAACATGGCCGGCATAATCATATCGCTGGCCATATAAGTCAGCAGTTCGAAAAGAGTGATTGCAAGACAAAAACCGAATAATCGAGGCGGACTTATATCTATCAAAGGTTTGCGCATGGCGTTCCCGTTGGTGCTGGAGTTGGATAAGGCAGCAGAGCAAGAGTAACCATGGCTCATGAATAATTACATGTGCTTATGTGAGGCTAAGAGTTTCAATACTTTTCGTTATGTGTCTGGCTGGAAGTTCAGGGGAAAGAGGAGTGGGGTTTTGTAAATAAAATTACAGAGAAATAAGAATAGTCCTACACAAAAATGCCCGCTATAGAGCAGGCATTTGTACGCGACTTGTAGGGTGATTTCTTCGTCTTGTGAGTGAATGGTAAGTTATTCACTGGTCAAGAAAGCAGTTTAACGTTATCGACGCTGATAGTAGCCGTGTCCGTCACGGTCGTAATGGTGGCCGCCATGCCAGCCGTTATTAGGAAAAATGATGCAGCCACTCAGGGTCAGGAGGGCGAGCAGTGGAATCAGCTTTGTGATTCGACGGAACATTTTAAAAATCCTCATGGTTATCGCCGCAATGAAGTCAAAACTCTTCATCGGCTGTAACATGAGACCCCGTTTGCAGCCCCGCATTCGCGCAGAACTGTAGTGGTTTGGTATGCAATCGGATACAAACCGGATACATTTTTTTGGTTCAGGAACCCGTAATGACCCAGTCGCAACGTTTGAAATACTCGATTCTGATTTCCCTGGTGGTACTGGGGATCATGTTCGGCCTTTCCTGGCTGCAGAACGCAGGGTTCATCAGCGAGAAGCTGTTCCAGTACATCGCCATTGGCGTGGCGGTGGTCGTGGTGGTGATCAATGGCGTGATGCGTCGCAAGGTCAAGCCTTGAGCGACGCCTGCTGGCCTGATTGCTCGCCATGAAGGACGGCGACAGCCTGTGGATGCAGGCTGTAGCTTTTGTCTGGATTGAGCGTGATAACGCCTTCACTGCACAGGCGTTTCAACACTTCGCGGACACTGAGAAAGGACAGGGGAATGTCCAGGTCCAGCAAATGACTGTGCACACCGCGCACACCCAGGCTGCGGTCGCCTTCGGCGGCGCTTAGCAAGGCGTCGATGACTTTCAGGCGAATCAGGCTGGTCCGCAGGCCAAAGCACTTGAGCAAAAACCTGATCCGTTCGTTGCCCTGGCGTTCGGTCTGTTGATTGCAGGCACCGGAGCTCATGGCGCTGCCCTTTGATGCATGGCTACCATCCGTTGGCAGTTGCGGGTTGTACATGCAAAAACTCCTTTCCAGAGCCTGATCATGAAAATGTGATGGGTGCTCTTGATCAATAAGACGAACGAGCCGGGAAATAATGAAGACCTGCATGTAGAAAATTTGTCGCCGCGACGTCAGCGCTCTGTGAGAAGGGCATTTGGGGATGCCCTCGAAGACCTAATTTTTTTGGTGTTCGCTTCGTTTTTCTGGAAGGCGCATTGCGTGTCATACGTCTTTTCGATCAGGAGCGAGCGTGATTATTTCCAGGCAGTTAACCAGGTTGAGCCTGGCGGGTGTGTTTCTGGGGCTGAGCCTTGGGGCAAACGCGCGCAGTCAGCCAGAGCAGGCGACGGCCGACATCCGTCGAACCAGTTTCGGCGTACCGCATATCCGCGCCGAAAACGAGCGCGGGCTCGGCTATGGCATTGGCTATGCCTACGCCCAAGACAACTTGTGCTTGCTGGCCAATGAGATCGTCACCGTCAATGGCGAGCGTTCGCGGTATTTTGGCCCGGAGCAGGTGACGCTCGAGGAGCGCGGTAACCTGGCCAGCGATCTGTTTTTCAACTGGCTGAACACCCCTGAGGCTGTCGCCGGTTTCTGGCAGGCGCAAACTCCGGAAGTCCGTGAGCTCATTGAAGGCTATGTGGCGGGTTACAACCGTTCGCTGACAGAGCGTCGAGCGCAAGGTTTACCGCAGCAATGCCAGGGCGAATGGGTGCGCGCAATTACCGCCCAGGACCTGGTCAAGTTGACTCGTCGATTGTTGGTCGAAGGCGGCGTGGGCCAGTTTGCCGAAGCACTGGCCGGCGCGACTCCGCCTAAAGCCGTCGCTCATGCGGCAGGCGACCCGGCGTCGTTCCAGTTGGCGACTTCACGCATGCAACGCTTCGCTCTGGATCGAGGCAGCAACGCCGTGGCGGTTGGCAGCGAGCGTTCGTTCAACGGTCGCGGAATGCTGCTGGCCAACCCGCATTTTCCTTGGGTGGGCGGGATGCGTTTTTATCAGATGCACCTGACCATTCCCGGCAAACTGGATGTGATGGGCGCCGCGTTGCCCGGTCTGCCGATGATCAACATCGGGTTCAACCAGCATCTGGCATGGACCCACACCGTAGACTCGTCTAAGCACTTCACCTTGTATCGCCTGCAACTCGATCCGAAGGAGCCGACCCGCTACCTGCTCGATGGCAAGTCTTTGCCAATGAAAAAGCAGACGCTGACAGTCAGCGTGAAGCAACCCGATGGCCAGACCCGGCAGATTTCCCATGTGGTCTATAGCTCGGCGTTCGGGCCGATTGTGCAATGGCCTGGAAAACTGGACTGGAACAATCAGTTTGCCTACAGCCTGCGTGATGCCAACCTGGATAACGACCGGGTCTTGCAGCAGTGGTACGCGATGAATCGTGCCGCCAGCGTCAAGGATTTACAGGCCTCGGTGCACAAGATTCAGGGGATCCCGTGGGTTAATACCCTGGCGGTGGACGATCAGGGCCAGACGCTTTACATGAACCTGTCAGTGGTGCCGAACGTCAGCGCTGACAAGTTGGCCAAGTGCAGCGATCCGCGAGCGGGGTTACAGATGATCCTGCTCGACGGCTCCAACAGTGCTTGTGCCTGGGACGTCGACCCGCACGCCGCGCAAAAAGGCATTTATGCCGCAGACAAATTGCCGCAACTGTTGCGCAAGGATTTTGTGCAGCATTCCAACGATTCGGCCTGGATGGCCAACCCGGGACAACCGCTCACTGGTTTCTCGCCATTGATCAGTCAGGACAGCCAGCCATTGGGGCTGCGTTCGCGCTTCGCCCTGGAGCGCCTGAGCTTTTTAAACAAGGCGGGTCCTATTGCGGCGGCGGATCTGCAACACATGGTGATGGACGATCAGGTGTATCAGGCGGCCCTGGTGATGCCGGACCTGCTGCAATTCTGTGCCGCGGACCTCGGCACCGATGCGCCGACGCTGACGCCCTTGTGTGCCAGTCTCAAGGCTTGGGATCACCGAGTGAATCTGGACAGTGGGCTGGGCTTTGTGCATTTTCAGAACGTCATGCTGGCGTTGCAGCAAACCCCTGACTTCTGGCGTGTGGCGTTCGATCCGAAGGATCCGCAACACACCCCGAGTGGCCTGGCCACCGAACGGCCGGAAGTCGCCAAAGCGGTTCGGGCGTCGATGCTGGCTTCGGTAGAAAAGGTCGAGACCCTTGGCCTGAAGGCCGACAGCCGCTGGGGCGATATTCAGGTGGCCAGCAGTGGCGGGCAGCAAACGCCGATCCACGGCGGGTCGGGCACGCTGGGGGTGTATAACGCCATTCAAAGCGTGCCGAGAACCGACGGCAAACGTGAAGTCGTCAGTGGCACCAGCTATTTGCAGGTGGTGACGTTCGATGACAAGGGGCCGCAGGCTCAGGGTTTGCTGGCGTTTTCGTTGTCCAGTGACCCGGCGTCGAAGTATTCCCGGGACCAGACACAGGCCTTTTCGAAGAAACAGTTGAGTGTGTTGCCGTTCACCGAGCAGCAGATCACGGCTGATCCGCAGTACCAGGCTCAGACGATCCGCGAGCAGGATGAAAAGGTGGGGAAGGTCGCCGCGCAGTAACAGCGATAGCTTTCAAATGAAAAGGTGAAGGCCGCACCTCGCAAGGGTCGCGGCCTTCAGCTTTTTGGGGCTTGTTGAGGCATTGAGTTGAGGACCGGATTGCCGTCCTGGTTGCGGGTCAGGTAGACCGGCAGCACCTTGGGCAGCGAAGCCACCAGGTTATTGAGCTCTTTGATGTTGTAGATACCGCCGAGGCGAATCGAACCAGCGCTGTGGTCCGCGAGCATCACCGGTTTGTTCAGATAACGATTGATCAAGGGCAGGGCATCGGTCAGCGCCAGATTATCAAGCACCAGTTTGCCGCTGCGCCAGGCCAGCGACTGGTCGTTGGCATAGGTCTGGCTGATTTGTGGCGTGAAGTCGCCGTGCCTGTAACGTGCCTGCATCGCAGGTTCCAGGCGTAGACCGTCGCCGGGCAGGGCATCGTTGCTGGTCACCAGCACGGAACCCTCGATCAGGTTCACGCGTACCAGGTCTTCATACATCCAGACATTGAATTGGGTGCCGGTGACGCGAATCCTGCCGTCGCCCGCCCTGACAATGAACGGGTGCTGCAGGTCGTGGCTGACGCTGAAGAAGGCTTCGCCTTTTTTCAGCGTGACACGACGTTGATCCTTGTAATTGCTGAACGTCAGTTCACTGCCCAGGTTCAGCTCCACCTGGCTGCCGTCACCCAGCGTGACCTGACGAACATTATCGGTCGCCTCGAAATGCTGGTAGGCATTGGGCAGCCACCCCAGGTTCCATCCGGTATACGCGGCCAGTGGCAGCGCCAGGGCGCAGATCGCGGCTGCGATGCCGAAAGTGCGCCAGGGTGTTGTCGGTTTGAGCCGAACAGCCGGTGTGACGGATTCAGGACGAGGCAAATCCCCCGCAACATCCCAGATCTCCAGCATGGCTTCGTACTCGAAGGCGTGCAGCGGATGGGCATCACGCCATTGCTCGAACGCCAGGCGTTCCTCTGCCGTGCAGTCGCTGGCGTGCAGACGCATGCACCAGTGCGCAGCGGCATCGGTGATGGCGTCGTATTGGGCTTGCGAGAGAGAGTGGTCGGTCATTGACTCATCCTGATTTCCTGCATTCTAACCTTGAGGGAAAGCCTGCGAGAACAATCGTCATGGCATTTCCCCATCAAAGTCGAAGTTATTTTCAGGGCACTGACATTGCGCCAGTGCCTGGTGACCGCGTTTCAGGGGGTGTCGACGTGAAGTTGACGTCCCAAATGAGAGATAAGCCAAGCGACAGAGTCAGCATTGGCCAGCTGGACAGCCAGTCTTGTCGTCGCATCCTTTTTGAAATGCGTGCGTGCTTCGGCCAGGGTTTTTTTTCCGGTCAAACTCAAAATCCGGTCACGTGTACGGTTGGTTTCCTCGTAGAAGGTTTGACCAAAATCTTCCCATACATTTGTATCGTCATTCAAAACGGCGAACAGTTCGGATAAGGGGGTATGGATTGAAAGTGCTTCCTTCTGAAGCTGTGTCAGCGCCTTGCTCAAATGGTTGCCACGGGGCGTAGTGGTATCAATCAGGTCGACAAACGGTCTGCTTGCATCCATATAAGCAATATCCTCCGTGTCACAAATTACATGCGACAGCTCGTGGATCAACGTCGTTGCGCGGGCGTGGGCACGGATCGGGAACGCGGCATCGGTCATGTAATTACGGTAGTGATCCATGTAAGGCATAAAATACTTCTCTGCCAGGTAGATTTTTTTCTGTTGATCGGTAGGGATCGTGAAGGCAAACATATGGTCCCGGTCACCGGGATGAGCTCTCCCGGTGACGAAGCGTTCCGACTGCTCGTTCCTGAGGGTCGGATCCAACAAGGCACCGAGAATGTCCTCTACGACCTTCTGGATCATCGTCACATGCTCGGGCGATATCTCCGACACATCAAGAAACCTCCTGACGAGCTGATGAACCGGTGTCTCTGTGTCGCCTGAATTTTTCAACAGTTGCAAGTTACGAAAACCGTTCCACGCATAGGTAGTTGCGAAGTCAMGGCCTTCGTCGATCAGCCGCGCCCGCACAGGGAAGAGCCGGCGTATTTGAGCCATTCCGTTGGCTTCGACGTTCATCCCGCCACGGACAGCGTTCCACGTTTTCAACCTCTTGATCAGGCTGTACTGACGAACCAGCTCATCCGGTTCCCGCACCCACTGCTTTGAAGCGTTTCGAGCAACATGGGGGCCGCTTCCGTCCGGACCGCTGATGCGCCAGCGCAGGCCACGTTTTTCGAGTTGATAGACCTTTCCTTCAACCGCACCGTATTTTTTCTGTGTGGTCGGGTGCGTGTAGAGCCCAAGGGCGGTGTCCCGGGTCATCGAGCCAAGGTTGACATCAACGTGCTCGTGGTTCTGCAAACCGGTGCGTGCGGGATCGGTAGTGGCGATGTCTTGCCATTTAAGGCTGGCACTGGCTGGGGAGGGGGAAGACTCGCTGGCCGCTGCAGAGGGCTCTGCCTGGCCTTCCATTGACTGGCGCAACATCGCCAGTTGCGTGATGCCGCTGATAAAGGATGTTATCGCCGGGCCCCATTTGTGTTGTTGAAGCTCCTCCGCAGACTGCTTGACCTCACGATAGCTGCGCCACACGACAATCGGGTAGGCCAGTTTGCCCATCAGGAATGTATAGGCCTGTTCCAGATCGTCACCCAGTACACGTTTTACGGTTTCCCACTCGCCTTGAGCGTCTTTGTTGGACTGGGTGCCCAACAGTCGCGCGAGGAGTTTGATATTTTCGTTGAACAGGTGCCTGAACAGATGGCCCTTGATGGGGTTGGAGGCCAGACTGATCTTGCCGGACGCTTTCGTACCCGTCACATGGGTGTCGTAATGCGTGCGGCCGGTGTCCGACAGCCTGTTGCGCACCCAACTTTGTAATGGCCCTTGTGACTTGAGCTCGGTCAGCAACAGCTTTTCGTTTTCATATTCCTTCACGCCATGCTCAGGGCTATAGGGCGCGATAAGCACCTCGGGTCCCGGGGTGTTCTGTTTGGGGCCGATCAAATACATTCCCGGGACTTTGATCGACTGGTCTTTACCGAAGAGAAGCTCAAGTGGACGGATTATCGCATTCGTACCGCTGACGGCCTCGCGGGCGATTGCATCGGGCATGTCCATGACCTGCCGAACGAGGTCGAGCCCGGTTTCGCTCAGGCGTTCCTGCAGTTTTAGCGAATGCGCGTAGTGCAGCAGTTGCCAGGGCAATTGTGCGGCGAACAGCTGTCTGCAGGATTTCGCAGTGGTGCTGGTTTCGGCAAGCGCCGCCTCCACAAATTTTTTGTGGAACTGACCGACATTCAGCTTTCGTATCAGGCTCTTGATGTAAGGCTTGTCCATTTTGGCAGGGATGGCGGCTGAGGTGAGTGACTTCAACTTGAAGTCGGCACTGTCCAGTTCATCAAAGTGAGTCAATGCAAAAGCCGACAGCGTTAACGTCTTTGCCGTGGACATCAGGCGCGAGGCAACCTGCACCTGGACGTTGTCCGGATCAATGGTCAATTCATCGGCCTTGAGTAACTCTTTCAACTCGAACTGTGCCGTGCGTTCAAGAGAGCGCACGCCGCTCAGGTAATCCTTATCGTCCTGGGCATTGTTCAGGTATTGCTGAAGCAGTTCTGCATGCAGTCTCTGATCCTGTATGGACGCTTTGGCCAACCATGCCGGAAGCTTTTGTTGTGTCGTCAGAGAGCGCGCGAGGTCTGTTGCCCGACGCAGCCCCGTCATCGGTTTATGCAATGCCACCAGGCTCAGTAGATTCTTCAGGACCGGTTCGGTCAGGGGGGAGGCCAATGCGCGTTCGACGGACAGTTGATCCAGCCGAACAAATGGTTTTTGTACGTGATCCAGAAAATTCTCATGAATCAGCTGTAATGGCGCGAGGGTAAAGGTGCGCCCTGATGTTCGCTGGCTTCTTTCGATATTCTCCAGAATCGCTGGGCGATCGTCCTCGCTCTGCAAACGTTTATTGAACGCTGTCAGCAGCGGTGTGAGGGCGGAAAAGGCTTCGAATCCCGAGGCGGGGGTCCATAAAATCGCCTTGCCGGAGTGGGTCGGGTCCAGGCCGCCGCGTTCGGTGAGCACAAAACAACTGGCGAGATCGAGCAAGTCACTGGAGTCGCCGGCCTTCAGCGCAAGGGAAAAGACGTCCGGCAGAAAACCGTTCAGCGCTGCGCGTTGCAGCCGGACCGGCGTCTCAAGCACCGTCTTGATCATTGCCAGTTCCGTCGTCCCAAGCGCGCGGATGACACCCAGCAGCTTGTGCTCGCTACGCAATGCGGTGGTCAGGGTATGCACAAACTTGGGTTGCAGTTGCTCAAGGGACGAACGGGTGAGGGTTTGTGCCGCCGCTAACGTTTTAACCGAAATGGACGGGTGTTTATCCAGCTGTTGCTCGAGTGCCTGCTTGACGGTGGAGAGACTTTCCAGTTGTTCTTTTGCCGATTCTGCCCGCACGGTGGCCGGTCGGGCACTCCATCGCTGATCGGCCCGGGTGCTCCAGCGGCCGTTTGCATCGCCGGTCAACAGGCGATTGTCGATCAGGCCCCGTACATCCAGCGCATTGTCGAGCAACGCATGCACATTGAGCGTGCCCTCGCTTTCCCGGTACCGGCTCAGGGCGTAGGTCAGGTTCTGCCATTGCTTGGCCCGGACATCTTCCATGAGTCGCTCAAACACCTGGCCGCTAATCGGTTCAGCAATGATCAGGCGCTCCTGTGGCTCAAGCGACAGGAAGGTGCCGCGTTCCTCGAGGGACATGAAATTAAGCAGATTGTCCTCGTGACCTTCACTTTTGAGCATGGTCAGTATCGTGTCTTTTATCGCTGCAAGATCGGTACTGGCCTGGATGCCTGAGGAGTGGGTGTACAGGTAGCCCAAGGTGTCCGAGTTACCGCACATAAAGGTGGATGCGAGCTCTACGTAATGTTTGTAGAGGGCGCTGACACGTACGGCCTCGACCCGTAACGGAAGGGCTGGCGCAGGCGCGGCGCCGCTGACGCTCATCAACTCCAGATATTCAGTGGTGTTCAAAATACCTTGCTGACGTTTTCGCAGAAGATCCACATGATAGGCATCCCGCATGCCCTCGGCGAAAAGTTCGGAACGGGACTGCCCGCTGCTCATGGGAGAATTCCAGAAGGTTTCGAGCAGACTTTGCAGGTGGGGCGTGAAGCTTTGCGCGATCTCTTTTACCTCGAGTTCCCAGGCCTGGTTATCCGCGTCGCTGCTCACACCGTGGCCGGGGTTGGAGAAGGTCCTGATGTCGCCATCCGGCCATTGATTGGTCAGGTAGAAGTGCAGCAGGGCATCGCTCAAAGACAGCGAAGAAAGCTTGCGCCGGTTTTCCGGGTTGTCGGTATTGGGGGAGGGAGAAGCGCTGTCGATAAAACTATCCAGTTGCGTACGGCGCTGGTCCAGTTTGGGAAAACGCTTGGCCAGGGCGATGTTGAGCAGCTCGTCCAGCATCGATTGCAGCGACGGAATTTTCACCAGTTCAGCCAGCATCGTCTGGATGTTCTGCGTCTGGTTGCGGTCGAGGATCTGCTCCTGGTCCTGAAACCCCGCCCCCTCGATTTTTTGCGGCGTCACTGTCAAACCCGTGGCAGCCAATGCAGTCGCCCGCTGTTCGATAGAGAGATAACGCAACAGCGCCTGCTTGCCGTCGTCCTGGCTCAGCAGTTCCTCGAGTTTCTTGGTGAGGTCGGTCATGTCCGCGTATTTGACGAGACCTTTCCACGGTGTGTAGAGGATGACTTCGCCGTTGGCCTTGTGTTCGTTTTTGACATCGTCCTCGACTTTGGGGTGACTCATGCAAAACGCACCGGCCAATGGAATGTCAGTCCCGTCGGGCATCTTCAACATCAACCGATCTATCTGCATCGGAGTCTTTTGGGCTGCGCGAACCTCGTGGGTGGCGAGATAGACACCACCCCTCAACCATTTCAAATCGTCAAGAGTGAGATGCAGCGCTTTCTCGCGATCACCGGGGTGTTTGGCATTGGATGCACGTTCTGCCTCGTCGAAAAAATACGGCAGTGCTGGAGCAGTCATGATTTTTCCTCGATGGGCTGCGATCGATGGCGATCGCAGGTCGTTGGCTCGAGGGAAAACAGTAGGGCCAATGAAAAGCCCGGGTGCGGTACATATTGCTTGAGCTTATCCTTTGTCGCAGGCTTGACAGGACGCCGGTAAAACAGCGCTTAATCGACGACTTTTTTCGGTTGTCCTGCAACCTCGCTTGACCTGTTGCCCATACCCAATAATAAAACCGGAGCTTCAGATGACCGCATCGCCTGAAATGGCCGTCAACTCGAACACACAGAACCTCGACTTCGACGCGCTCGTTCAATTGCTCGAACAGATTTTCCTGCGCCATGGCACCTCGGCCGATGTCGCCAGAACCCTGGCCCTCAACTGCGCCAGCGCCGAACGTGACGGGGCTCACAGTCACGGCGTTTTCCGTATTCCCGGTTATGTGTCGACGTTGCAGAGTGGCTGGGTCAATGGCCAGGCCGTGCCGGTGGTCGAGGACGTGGCCTCGGGTTTTGTCCGGGTTGACGCCGGCAATGGATTTGCCCAACCGGCCCTCGCGGCGGCGCGGCCCTTGCTGGTGGAAAAAGCCCGCAGTGCCGGCATTGCGGTGTTGGCGATCCGCAATTCCCATCACTTCGCCGCCTTGTGGCCGGACGTCGAGCCGTTTGCCGATGAAGGGTTGGTGGCGCTGAGCGTGGTCAACAGCATGACCTGCGTGGTACCGCACGGGGCCGATCGTCCGCTGTTCGGGACCAACCCGATTGCCTTCGCCGCGCCCAGGGCCGGCGGTGCGCCGATTGTCTTCGACTTGGCGACCAGCGCCATCGCCCATGGCGATGTGCAGATCGCCGCGCGTAAAGGCGAACGCTTGCCAGCGGGCATGGGTGTGGACAGCCTCGGCCAGCCGACTCAGGACCCGAAAGCCATTCTCGAAGGTGGCGCGCTGCTGCCGTTTGGCGGGCACAAGGGCTCGGCGCTGTCGATGATGGTGGAGTTGTTGGCGGCGGCGTTGACTGGTGGCAACTTTTCTTTCGAGTTCGACTGGTCGAACCATCCGGGGGCCAAAACCCCCTGGACCGGGCAACTGCTGATCGTGATCGATCCGAGCAAATCGGCGGGGCAGAATTTTGCCGAACGCAGCCAGGAACTGGTCCGGCAGATGCATGGTGTGGGGCTCAAGCGTTTACCGGGGGATCGGCGTCACCTGCAACGCGCCAAAGCCAATGTTGAAGGCATTGCGCTCGATCCACAGACGCTGGCGAATCTGCGGGAACTGGCCGGGTCCTGAGCCCGTTCCCACAGATCAATGGTTCAACGCCGACCCAACAACAGACCAACCACCAGGCCGAAACCCGCAGAGATGGCCACGGTTTGCCATGGATGGCCGCCAATGTAGGTTTCGGTGGCGTCGACCGCGGGTTGGGTCCGGTCACGAACACTGGATAACGAGCTTCGGGCCTGCTGGAGTTTCTGGGCGATTTGCCCGCGAAGGGTGTCCGCTTCTTCTCCGACCAGTGAGGCACTGCTTTTCAGCAGTTTTTCCGACTCTTCGATCAGGGCCTGAAGTTCGCTGAAGACCTGATCCTTGATTTGATCATCGGCGACTTGATCGACGGTTTTGCGAGCCATTTGGTGTACTCCTTACAGTGAATGGACAGTGAGCAATGGAGTCTGCCGCCGTGGCAAAAGTTGCAGCCATTTTGCGCGGTGACTCACCCCTGACGAAAAATCCAGCGCAGGACATTTCTTCCTACAGTGTAAGATGTCGCCTATTTTACGCAGCAGGTAATTCCCCATGAGCTTCAATCTGGCCGACAAACCCCTCGCCGAGCGCGCGGCGCTTGAAGATGAAAAATCCCGTCTGTTCGAACTCTGGCAAAACAACCTGGGCAAAGCCAAGGGCGAAGCCGCTCGGTTGTTCGGTGAGCGCGCCAAGCGCAAAGGCAAATGGGCCGAGTGGGTACGCGCCGAACTCGACGGCATGTCGCCGCCGGAATTCGCGAACATGGTGCGCAGTGAAGTCAATCGCTTGATGGCCGCTAAATAAACGCCCCGGAAAAAATCGCGGCAATCGCTTCACGCACTTTCAACACCACCGGATCGAGCTGCGTACTGGTGCGCCAGCCCAGTTCGATCGGGTAACGCGGCAGCGCCAGAGGGCAGGGCAGCAACGCCAGTCCACTGAGGGCGGCGATACTTTGCGCCGCATGGGCCGGAATGGTCGCCACCGCCTGACTGCCCTTGAGCAGATACGGCAACGCGGCAAAGTGGGTGGTCGACGCGCATACCCGTCGACTCAATCCCAACGCGGCGAGGCCTTCATCGGTAATCCCGATAAAACCGCCCGAGGACACCAGAATGTGCTCGCGGGCGACGAACTCATCAAGGCTGAGACTCTGTTGTCCTTCGGCCAGGCTGAGGGGATCCACCAGGCACAGATAACCCCCTTCACCCAGTACTTGGCGGCTGAGCAAACGCTCGGCAAACCCGCCTGCGGTGATCGCCAGATCGATGCTGCGTTCCATCAAGGCCCGGGCGACGATCTGGCTATGGGTCTGGCGAAAGATCAGCCGCAGTTTCGGCGCTCGGTGAGCGATTTCCTCGATCAATCGTCGCCCGTAGGCGATTTCGAAATCATCCGACAAACCCACGGTTACCGAGCGCCCGTCGTAATGATGGGCCGCAGGATCGACCATCGCCAGGCTTTGCCGGCATTTGTTCAGTGCATCACTGACCACCGGTTTCAACTGGTCGGCCTTGAGCGTCGGCGCAAGACCTCGGCCGGTGCGCACGAACAATTGATCGCCATACACCTCTCGCAACCGACGCAACGCCGCGCTGACCGCCGATTGCGTCACGCCAAGACGCAGCGCGGCGCGGCTGGCGCTGGACTCCTCATGCAGCGCTTCGAAGACTTTGAGCAAGTTGAGATCGACGGTGGCGATATTCATTTGGTTCATATCATTCAGCAGTGAGTCGGGCTTTATTCATGATCCTGTGGCGCCAGAGAATGAGCAACACTTCATTCCTGACGGAGCCACCATAATGCCCAAGTCAATCGTTGCTGCCCTGCAAATCGGCGCCTTGCCCGGCGGCAAGGCCGACACCCTCGATCAAATCCTCTCTTGGGAAACCGCCATTATCGAATCCGGCGCGGCGTTGGTGGTCATGCCCGAGGCGTTGCTCGGTGGCTACCCCAAAGGCGAGAGCTTCGGCACGCAACTCGGCTATCGACTGCCGGAAGGTCGTGAAGCGTTTGCCCGGTATTTCGCCAATGCCATCGACGTGCCTGGTACGGAGACCGACGCCTTGGCCGGGTTGTCGGCCCGCACCGGGGCCAACCTGGTGATCGGCGTGATCGAGCGCGCCGGCAGCACCTTGTACTGCACCGCGCTGTATTTCGACCCGCAGGCAGGGCTGGTTGCCAAGCACCGCAAATTGATGCCCACCGGCACCGAGCGACTGATCTGGGGTAAGGGCGATGGCTCGACCTTGCCGGTGATCGACAGCCAGGTCGGGCGGATTGGCGCGGTGGTGTGCTGGGAAAACATGATGCCGTTGCTGCGCACCGCGATGTATGCCAAGGGCGTGGAGGTCTGGTGCGCGCCGACTGTGGACGAGCGCGAGATGTGGCAGGTCAGCATGCGTCACATCGCCCATGAAGGACGCTGCTTTGTGGTCAGTGCCTGTCAGGTTCAGGACTCGCCACAAGCCTTGGGCGTGGACATCGCCAACTGGCCGGCGGAGCGCCCGTTGATTGCCGGCGGCAGCGTGATTGTCGGGCCGATGGGCGACATTCTCGCCGGGCCGCTGCGTGGCGAGGCGGGATTGCTGGCCGCCGAAATCGACACCGATGATCTGATCCGCGCCCGGTACGACTACGACGTGGTCGGGCACTATGCGCGCCCGGACGTGTTTGAGTTGACGGTGGATGAGCGAGCCAAACCGGGCGTGCGGTTCAACACATAATCCGTCGGGGGGTGTGATTGTCGTCTAGTCTCCAGGCGTTCATACCCCCGTCAACGGATGGACTCGCCATGAGTTTGTTACTAGGCCCGATTCTGCAGTTTCGTGGCATCAATAATAATGTCTACAACGTGTCTGCCCTGGTGGTTTCACCCTTGGGCGAGCCACCTCCCACGGTAAAAGTGCCCAAGGGTGTGACTGCCGACACACCCTTGGCCATCGCCGATATCCCGCTGCTCAACCCTAATTCCCGCGTCTGGCGCATCGATTTCAAGGCGGCGCAGGATCAGGCCGTTGCCACCAGTTACACGGTTTCCGTAGACGGTGCGCAGGCCAACTTCGTCGTTCCGGCCAAGGGCCAGTCGCCGCGCATTGCGTATGTGTCGTGCAACGGTTTCTCCGACCCCAAGGAGATGGAGAAGGTAGACCGGAACAACGAGCGTTGGGAGCACATGTGGGGTGCTCACCAGGGCGAGCCCTATCATCTGCTGTTGATGGGCGGCGATCAGGTTTACAGCGACGACATGCGCAGCAGTGTGCCGTCGATGAAAGCATGGTTCGCCAAACCCTTCGCCGACCGGCAAAAGGCTGCTTACACCAAGGTGATCGAAGCCGATYTGGACAAGTTTTTCACCAGGCTCTACCTGGAATGCTGGAAACAGCCCGAGATGGCCAAGGTGTTCGGCGCCATTCCGACGGTGATGATGTGGGATGACCATGACATCATCGATGGCTGGGGTTCCTACGATGAGATATTGCATTCAAGCCCGGTGTTCCAGGGGCTGTTTGCCACAGCCAAACGCTATTTCAGGATTTTCCAGCAGCAACTGATCCAGACGCATCCTCACCTCAAGCCGTCCGCTGATACCCATCCCTGCGCGATTCCCGGCACTGCTGATGGCTTTCACCTGGGGTTCACCGGCCTGGGCGAGTTGGCCTTGCTGGTTCCCGATCTACGCAGCGAACGCGCGCCGGACTTGACCACCCCGCAGGCCCAACAAACCCGGGTTATTTCCCCGGTCAGTTGGGATGCGATTTATGCCTGGCTGGACAAGGTCCCCGCGCACAAGCACCTGTTGCTGATGTCGAGTATTCCGGTGGGTTACCTTGATTTACAGGCGGCCGAAAAGGCGCTGGACGTGATGGTGGGGCAACAGGAGCTCGAGGACGATTTACGCGACCACTGGCGAAGCCTGCCGCACCGCAGTGAACGCAAGCGGTTGATCATGCGGCTGCTGGATTTCGCCAAAGCCCAATCATGCAAGGTCACGCTGGTGTCTGGCGACGTTCATGTGGCCGGGGCCTGTGTGATCGAATCGAAGTTGCCCCGGCATGGCAGCGATGGCGCGGGGAAAATCTACCAATTGATTTCCACCGGCGTCGTGCATCCTGCGCCGCCAGTGTTGGCGGTGCACTTTCTGGAGTCCATCGGTGCGAACCAGGAACAGATCGACTACGGCATCACCGGAACCATGTTGCCTGTTGGCGCGAGGGGGCGTTACCTGATCGCCGCTCGAAACTGGTTGGCGATCGAGCCGGATGAAGGCGGCAACGGCAAGACCCGACTGTGGGCCAACTGGCACGTAGAAGGTCTGAAGCATAGTGTGACGCAGGTGATCGACCCCGTTACATAGCGTTCTGCGGTTCACTTAAGCGATTTCAGCCGCGACGCATTCCTTGTAGCAGCTGCCGAGCTCGCGAGGCTGCGTTCGGCTGCGAAGCAGTCGGTAAATAAGACAATGCGGTGCATCAGATACACCACGGCAGCCGGACTCACGACTGCTTCGCAGCCGAACGCAGCCTCGCAGGCTCGACAGCTGCTACAGATCGCATTACGGCGTAAGTGAACAGAATTACGTTACTAGCGCGTTACCAGGTGCCAGAGATCGAGCCCGGCAGGCTGAGCTTGCCGCTATCGACAAAACGCATGGTGCCGAACGCCCCTCCGGCCAGTTTGCCGTGCAGTACGTAAGGCAGATTGTCCAGTGTCTGCGTCTGACTCAGTCCGAGGGTCTGACGCAGCACCGAGAAGGCCGAAACGCTCACCGGCACCACGATCACTGCTTCGGAGAATCGTGGGATCGAGCCCGACTGATCGCTGACGCCGGAAGCTAGCGGCTGGCCATTAACCTCCAGGTCCAGCGCCACGCCGTTATAGGCGATCGCGGTTTCATTGGGGTTTTGCACGCGCAGTTTTACCGCGAAGCGTACTTCCAGCTCCTGGCTTTGCAGCGGCTCGATACCGACCACGTTGATGTGCAGCGGGTCGCGACTGGGGAACAGGGCGCAGGCGCTCAGGGAGAGCAATAGAAGGGATAGGGACAGGGCTAGCAATCTGCGCATGAACATATTCTCGTAAAGAAAAAGGCCGAACCGCTCAAAGCTCGGCCTTCGAGCATTACGGACGGTTCAACTGTGCGACAGCCACAGGTGACGCGGGTTCACCCTTGGCCGCAACATCCGGGTTCTGCATCACCTGAAGCACCGAGGCTTCCGGGTCGAACTCGTCTTCTTCCAGCTCGATGAACTCTTCGGGCAGGAAGATATTCAGCACGATAGCGCACAACGCACCGACAGTGATCGGCGATTCGAAGATGTTGTGCAGCGCCTTCGGCAGCTCGCGCAAGACTACAAGCCCCCTCGCCACAGGGGTGATCATTCAACGGCAGAGCTTCAAGCAAACGCCGCAAGCAGATCCTCTTCAAAGGCCTTTTGCGCATCCCCCGGCACCTGTGCGCGATGGCGCGCCAGGTGGAACGCCACCTCGAAACTCATATCACCCTGGCGCACGGCACGGAGCAATCCTTTGTCTTCCCAGCTTTGGGCGAAGTGATCGGGCAAATACCCCACGTGCTTGCCGGACAGAATGAAGGCGAGGGTGCCTTCGACCTGCTCGGATCGCGCTGAACAGAGCTTCCCCTGAAACGGCTCATCGCTGCGCAGGAAACGATAGGGGTGATCGACCCGGTCGCAGGCCTGGAGCGCTTGATCGTCAGGTGCGTCATCGGTGAACAGCGGATGCCCGGAGGCGCAGTACAGGTGCTGGGTTTCGGTGAACAGTTCACGGTAGTCAAAAGCACGCTGCGCCTGTGAGAAATAGCCGATCGCCAGGTCCAGCCGTTGTTGCAGCAACAACCGCTCCATYTCGCCGGGCATCGCGCTGATCAACTCGATGCGCACCGATTCGTCACGTTCGCGAAAGCGTCGGATCGCCTCGGCCACCCGTTCCAGCACGGACTGATCAAGCGCTTCGGACAAACCCAGGCGCACTTCGCCGATCAAACGTTCGGCCACACCGTTGGATTGATGGCGGAACGCTTCAATGGATTGGAACAAGGCACGGGTGGCAACGAGCAACTGTTCACCCTTGGGCGTGATCTTGAACCCGCCCTTGCCGCGACTGCACAGGCGATAACCGAGCCGGGTTTCGAGCTTGGCCATCTGCTGGCTGATGCTCGACTGGCTCAGCCCCAGGTCACCCTGGGCCGCGCTGAAGCCTCCGTATTCCACCACGCTGACAAACAGGCGCAGCAGGTGCAGGTCCAGATCATGCAGTTGGCCGAGCATCAAACATTACTCCGCAATAAAGTCAGGATAACTAACTTGGTATTTTTTCAATGTAACCGACGACGCATCCTGCAACCACTTCCTCCAGTCAGGTGTTCGTCATGGCTCCGCTCTTCAAGCTGTGTTTACCCGCGCTGTTCCTCGCCATGGCCGTGCCGGCCCAGGCTGAGGAAAAAGTCCTCAATCTCTACAGTTGGGCCGATTACGTGGCGCCCGAGACCTTGCAGCGCTTCGAAAAGGAAACCGGCATCCACGTGCGCTACGACACGTTCGATACGCCGGAAGTGCTGGAAACCAAACTGCTCACCGGCGGCAGCGGTTACGACGTGGTGGTGCCGTCGTCCAGCGTCCTGGCGCGCGGCCTGGCGGCGGGAGCGCTGAAGGAAATTCCTCACGATGGCCTCAAGGGGTACGCCAACCTCGACCCGGACATGCTGGGAAAACTGGCGGCGGTCGATCCCGGTAATCGCTATGGCGTGCCTTACACCTGGGGCACGCTCGGGCTTGGGATGAATGTTGAAGCGGTAAAACAACGCTTGCCCAACGTACCGCTCAACAGCCTGGACCTGCTGTTCAAGCCCGAATACGCCAGCAAACTRAAAGACTGCGGCATCGCGATTCTCGATTCGCCGCAAGAGGTGATTGGCCTGGCGCTGCATTATTTGGGTAAAGATCCCTACAGCACCGACAAGGCTGATCTGACAGCCGCCGACGCCCTGTTGCGTCAGCTACAGCCGTCGGTGCTCTACGTCGCCACCGGGCGGCAGATCAACGATCTGGCCAATGGCAGCGTTTGCCTGGCACTGACCTACAACGGCGACGCGAGCATGGCCGCCGATCAGGCGCGCAAGGCCAATAAACCGTTCGAGGTGGCTTACCGCATTCCACGTGAAGGCACACTGGTGTGGCAGGACAACCTGGCAATTCCCAAGGACGCGCCGCACCCCGAAGCCGCCCGAGCCTTCGTCGAGTTCATGTTGCGCCCCGAATCCGTCGCTGCACTGACCAATACGCTGTTCTTCGCCACGGCCAATGAGGCGGCGACGCCACTGGTGGATGAGGCGGTGCGCAGCAATCCCGACATCTACCCGCAGGCCGTGGTGCGTGAGCGGCTGTATGCCGACCGCAGCATGAGCCTCAAGGACATGCGTCAGCGCACCCGCCTGTGGACCACTTTCCGTAGCCACCAATAAGCCAACAATAAGGAACACACCCATGGACGTCCCTGCACAGAACGATCAGGCCATGACCCGCGACAGTCTTTATGGGACTGCCGCCGAAAGCACCTACGCCGGTATCACCAGTTTCATGCGCCGGCGCTACAGCCGCGACTTGCGTGGCGTCGACGTGGTGGTCAGCGGCGTGCCGTTCGACACCGCCACCAGCAACCGTTCCGGGGCGCGTTTCGGACCACGCGGCATTCGGGCGGCGTCCACCGGGATCGCCTGGGAACGCCATTGGCCGTGGACGTTCGACCCGTTCGATCACTTGGCGGTGATCGACTACGGCGATTGCGCCTTCGATTACGGCGCGCCGCATTCGGTGCCGGAAAGCATTGAAGCCCACGCCGGGCACATCCTGGATAACGGTTGCGCGATGCTGACCTTCGGCGGCGATCACTTCATCAGTTATCCGCTGCTCAAGGCCCATGCCCGCCAGCACGGCCCGTTGTCATTGATTCACTTCGATGCCCATAGCGACACCTGGCCGGATGAAGAGGGCAAGCGCGTCGATCACGGCACGATGTTCTGGCATGCGGCCAGGGAAGGGCTGGTGGATCCGTCGCGCTCAGTGCAAATCGGTTTGCGCACCACCAATGACGATCATCAGGGCTTTCAGGTGCTGGATGCGCGGCAGGTTCATCGGCAAGGGTGCGAGGCGATTGTCGAGGCGATTCGTGCGCGGGTCGGTGATCACCCGGTGTATTTGACCTTCGACATCGACTGCCTCGACCCAGCCTTCGCGCCCGGCACCGGGACGCCGGTGTGCGGCGGCTTGAGCACGGTGCAGGCGCTGGAGATTCTCGGCGGCTTGCGCGGGATCAACCTGGTGGGGATGGACGTGGTGGAAGTGGCGCCGGCCTACGACCACGCCGACATTACCTCACTGGCTGCGGCGACCCTGGCCATGGAAATGCTGTGTTTGTATGCGGCCAGGCATAAGGTCGATCGGTAACAAGCCAAAATGTGGGAGCGGGCTTGTGTCTGGCGTTTCGCTACTGCCACTTTCTGACAGCAGCCTCTGCTAAGCTCCGGCGACTTCCAGCAAGGAGCCTGCCGACCGTGTCGCGAACCACTCGTTTACTGACCTTGTTACAAGTGCTACGCGGCAAAAGTCGTCCGGTGACTGCCGCGACATTGGCCAGCGAGCTGGAGATTTCCGAACGCACGCTGTACCGCGATATCGCTGAACTCACCGCACTCGGCGCGCCGATTTTTGGCGAGGCGGGGATCGGCTATGTGTTGCGCAGCGGTCTGTTTCTGCCGCCCTTGATGCTCAATGCCGATGAGACCGAAGCCATCGTGCTCGGTTTGCGCTACGTGGATCAGCGGGGCGATGAGGTGTTGAGCAAAGCGGCGGCCGATGCCCTGGCGAAAATCGCCGCGGTGCTCGACCCGACGGCCCAGGACGCCTTGCGCAACCCGACGGTGTTGCCGGGGCCGCCGGGTTATGGCTATCCGCAAAACGCCGTGCCGTTGAATGTGTTTCGCCAGGCCATCCGCGATCAGGCCAAGTTGCATATCGATTACGCAGACGCCAACCAAGTGCCCAGCCAACGGTTGATCTGGCCACTGGCCCTGGGGTTTCTCAATGAGGTGCGGATCATCGTCGCCTGGTGTGAGTTGCGCAGTGCCTATCGCACGTTCCGCACCGACCGGATCTCGGCCGCCAGTGAACAGGGTGAGCGCTATCCGGGGCGGCGCAGCGACCTGTTGCGCACCTGGCGCAAGCAGATGCAACTGGACGAAGCAGGGCGTTTCACTCCTGACAAGAACTGACACTGGCTTGTTTTAGCATGGCTCCAGAAACAACTCACAAGGAGCCGTAAACATGTCCAATCCAGCCTCTTCACTGGCCCCCGCCATTGCCGCCTACATTGCTGCCGCCAATGCTCGCGACACCTCGAGGGTCGCCAGTTTTTTCGCTGAGGATGCCAACGTGTTCGATGAGGGGCAGCATCAGGTCGGCACGCAAGCCATTGCCCAATGGATGCAAGACACTGCGCAACGTTATCAGCCGAGGGTCGAGGTGCTTGACGTTCAACAGCGCACCGGCAAAGTGCTGGTGCACAACCTGATCTCCGGCACTTTTCCCGGCAGCCCGCTGGAACTGCGCTATATGTTCCGCCTCAATGAACAGGGCAAGATCGCCCGGCTGGACATCTCGCTGTAACCACCGGCCTATGTAGCAGCTGTCGAGCACCGCGACGCAGCTGCTACGGCCCGGGCTTGGCGAGCCGCTATAGAGACGTATACTGCCGCGCATGAATGTCGACTCTCCCTTAAGCGCCTGGCAACACGCCATCGAACAGAAGGGCTTCGTCCAGGACGAAGCCCAGGAACATGCCGTGTGGGCGCTGCAAAAATGCCACGAAGCCTTGCAGGAAGGCCGCGCGCCCATCACCGGCGTGTACCTCTGGGGCCCGGTCGGGCGGGGCAAGACCTGGTTGATGGATCAGTTCTATCAAAACCTGCGCGTCCCGGCCCGGCGGCAGCACTTTCACCACTTTATGGGTTGGGTGCATCAGCGCTCCTTCCAGTTGACCGGTACCGCCGACCCGCTGAAGGCCCTGGCCCGCGAGCTGAGCCAGGAAGTGCGGGTGCTGTGTTTCGATGAACTGTTCGTCAACGACATCGGTGACGCGATCATTCTCGGGCGTTTGTTTCAGGTGATGTTCGAGCAAGGCGTGGTGGTGGTCTGTACCTCCAACCAACCGCCGGATCAGCTGTACGCCGATGGCTTCAACCGCGACCGCTTTGTGCCGGCGATTAGCGCGATCAAGCAACACATGCAGGTGATTGCGGTGGACGGTGGAGAAGATCATCGTCTGCACCCCGGCGCCGGCCTGCAGCGTTACTGGGTGAACGTTCCGGGTCAGCCCGGTGCCCTTGGCGACGTGTTCAAGGCCCTGACCGTCGGCCAGACGCTGTCCAGCGATCCGGTGCAGATCGGCTACCGTTCGGTCAATGTCATGCAGGCCAGTCGAACCGTGCTCTGGTGCCGTTACGCCGAGGTCTGCGAGCAGCCTTTTGCCGCCATGGACTTCATGGCCCTGTGCGACACCTTCAGCGCTATTCTGTTGAGTGACGTGCCCAATCTCAGCGCGCAAAAACGCGAAGGGCGCATCGCCCGCGGCACTGAAGACGGTGTCGAGCGGGTGGCGGCGGGGGATCGCGAGTTGCCGCAATTGTCGGTGCATGACGACGGTGTGCGGCGGTTCATTGCCCTGGTGGACGAGTGCTACGACCGCAAGGTGCCGCTGTACCTCGAAGCGCAGGTACCGATGGAGGCGTTGTACACCGAGGGTTATCTGGAATTCCCGTTTCGCCGCACCCTCAGCCGTTTGCAGGAGATGCAGCTAAAACGTTTTGCCGAGGCTTGATGTCCGGGAGAAGGTGCAACGGGGCGAGAGGATCCAGTTGTCGGCACCCCGGCGCTCGCGATAAGGTCGCAGGACCTTTCAGTGCGCAAGAAGCGAACTGGGGCAACTTCATGTGTGATCGAGGGTGGAAATGGAATCCGCAGAAATTCTTGTGCTTCAGGCCAGTTACAGCAACCCGACACATGCCGAGGCGATTTGTCTTGTATTGAACCATTACGCCGAAGACCCGATGGGTGGCGGTAAGTCGTTGCCCACCCATGTGTTGCAACAACTGCCGGGGGAGCTGGCCAAGCGGCCCCATGCCTTCAGTGTATTGGCGTTTGTCGGTGGCGAGCCGGCAGGGCTGGTCAATTGCTTCGAAGGCTTTTCGACCTTTGCCTGTCGGCCATTGGTCAACGTGCACGATGTGGTCGTGGTGTCGAAGTTTCGCGGGTTGGGACTGAGCCAGAAAATGCTGCACAAAGTCGAGGACATCGCACGTCAGCGCGGCTGCTGCAAAATCACCCTGGAAGTGCTGGAGGGCAATCCAGTGGCCCAGGCGTCTTATGGCAAATTCGGTTTTTCACCCGGCATGTTCGACCCGGCGCACGGCCGGATGCTGTTCTGGACCAAAGCGCTTTAGTCCTCCGAGCCATAAAAAAGGGCGTCGATCAGGACGCCCTTAAGTCATTTGTCGGCCCCTCAAAACTACTGCTGAACGACCGCCGGGGTGACAGGCGCGACCTTGGGTTTTATCAGGCTGAAGTCGATCAACGGCCGCAGCTCACGCTCGTAAGGGTTGCCGATCATCAATGGCCGAGGCTTGAAGCTGTCGCTGACCAGGCTTTTGCTGCGGTCCAGTTCATCGAAACTCAGGCCGGCCAGATCCGCCCAGGTGTGAATCAGCTGGGAGCTGCTGTACGGTCGACCCAGATCAGCGGCAAAACTCCAGTCATGGGTTTCGCGCCATTTCGGCGAGGCCCAGGCCATGAATGGAATGGTGTACATCGGTGCGGTCGGCTTGTTCTCGTTGCGGCCCAGGGTGTTGTGGCCAGCGGAGTCGAACACGTCTTCGCCGTGGTCGGAGAGGTACAGCAGGAAGCCGTTCGGATCAGTCTTGGCGTAGTCCTTGATCAGGCTCGAGACCACGAAGTCGTTGTACAGCACCGCGTTGTCATAGCTGTTGTACGTCGGCACCTGATCGTCACGCACGCCGTCCGGCACGCCTTTGCGGTCGGTGAACTTGTTGAACGTCGGCGGGTAACGGTACTGGTAGCTCATGTGCGTGCCGAGCAAATGCACGACGATCAGCTTGCGTGGCGCCGCATCGGCCAGCGCCTTGTTGAACGGCTCGATCACATCGCCGTCGTACTGGGCGGCGTTCTGGTTGCGGTTGTTGTTCAGGTACGCCTGCTCGTCGGCCTGTTCGGAGAAGGTCGTGAGCATGGTGTTGCGCTTGGTCATGGTCTGCTGGTTGGTGATCCAGAAGGTTTTGTAACCCGCCTGTTTCATCATGCTGACCAATGACGGCGTCGTCAGGTAGAGGTCCGGGTTTTCTTCGTCGGCGAACGTCAGCACCTGCTGCAGCGCTTCGATGGTGTAGGGGCGTGGGGTAATGACGTTATTGAAAACCGCCAGTTGGTCCTTGAGCTTATCCAGTTCCGGGGTGGTTTCCCGCGGGTAGCCGTACAGGCTCATGCGCTGACGGTTGGTGGACTCGCCGATCACCAGCACCAGGGTCGCCGGCTGATTGGCCATCGAGTCGGTGAAGTTCTTCAGCGGCGGGATCTTGCTGGCGCTGTCGAGCATGCCTTGCATGCTGCCCAGGGTACCGAGGTAACGGTGATAGGCCACGGCCATCTGCCATGGCACCGCGGGCTCGATGCGGGTTTCGAATTTCTCGAAGCCTTCCGCCAGGCTGCCGGTGTGCGCGGTCTGCTTGATCAGCGGGTAACCGATCACGGCCAGCACAATCGCCGTCGCTGCGATCAGCGCCTGGACGCGTGGCAGGTACACCGGACGCACGCGGGTCCAAAGGAAGTACGCGAATGCAGTGTGGGCGAGGAACGCCAGCACCATCCACCAGGCAAAATACTGCGTCAGGTATTCGCCGGCTTCAGACACGTTCGATTCGAACATGATGAAGATGACGCTCTGGGAAAATTCCTGCTGATAGATGAAGAAATAACCCAGGCTGGCCATCGAACAGGCCCACAGCACCACACCGATCAGCGCGGACATCACACGGGTTTGTTTGGGGAACAACAGCATCGGCGCGAGCCAAATGGCGCTCATCACAAAAGCCTGGCGGAACCCGCTAAAACCGGAGGTGCCAGTCAGTTGAATCAGTAGTTGGGTGATACCGGAGAAATACCAGAAGAACAGAAATAACCAGAGTAATCCTGCCCAATCAAAACCATTCGCAGACGTTTTGCTGCGTTTAAGCAAAGCCATTCAACACTCCAGCCTGATGATCGGCCGTCGGCACTCTCCTTGTCGCAGACGAACGGATGCCGCTCGCAAAGCAAGCAGCCACAAAGGGCCGGAGTATCGCCAAGCAAGTGTGAAAACTTTGTGAGTTGTCGCAGCGGACAGGATTGCAGCGAGTCAGAAACAGCGCTGGGCCGCTTCCGACTCAAGCGAGGAGATCAGGCGTGAGGAGCACGTTGGGTGACGGGCAAGGGCTGAGCCTGATTGCCTTGGGTCAGCAGGCGCAATTGCGCAACTTCCCGCTTCAACTGATCGCGCTCCTCTTTCAACTGGCGCAGTTCATCGCGACGGATCGTGACGTAAAGGGTTTGTGCTGGCAGTGCTGTGTGTACGGTGCCCATTGCTCACCTCGCAAATGGCGGTATCAACTGTAAGTCGACTCCCGAAATCGGGTGCTCACTTACTATCGGCGCCAATTTTGATTTCTTTTGCCCCTGAAGGGAACTTTTTTATTTTTCATGGTCGTTGTGTCTTCGGCACGATTCCCGACGTTATCAGTCTGGATCGGGCACAATGCCCGGAAACTTCATCCCGCCGCTCTGGACTAACCTTCACTAGTCGCGTTGGGCTATAACCTTAGACACACTTTATTTGTAGTAGGGAGCATCAGTACATGCAACTCGGGATTATTGGACTGGGCCGCATGGGCGGTAATATTGCGCGGCGCCTGATGCTCAACGGGCACACCACCGTTGTTTACGACCGCAATACCGCTTTTGTCGATACCCTGGCCGAAGAGGGCGCCACCGGCGTCGCCGACTTGCCAGCCCTGGTCGCTGGCCTGGCCAAGCCGCGCGCGGTGTGGGTCATGCTGCCCGCCGGCGCACCGACCGAAGACACCATCGACACACTGAGCACCTTGCTTGAAGCGGGCGATACCATCATTGATGGCGGCAACACCTTCTATAAGGACGATATCCGTCGGGCCAAAACCCTGTCGGAAAAAGGTCTGCATTACATCGACGTCGGCACCTCCGGCGGCGTCTGGGGCCTGGAACGTGGCTACTGCATGATGATCGGCGGCGATGCCGAGACGGTTAAGCGTCTTGACCCGTTGTTCGAGTCCCTGGCCCCGGGTATGGGCGACATTCCGCGCACCAAGGATCGCAAGTCCGATGACGATCGCGCCGAGCGCGGTTACATCCACGCAGGCCCCGCCGGCGCCGGCCACTTCGTCAAGATGATCCATAACGGCATCGAATACGGAATGATGCAGGCCTTCGCCGAAGGCTTCGACATCCTCAAGACCAAAGCCAGCACCAACCTGCCGGAAGATCAGCGTTTCGACCTGAACGTGGCCGACATCGCCGAAGTCTGGCGTCGTGGCAGCGTGGTCTCGTCCTGGCTGCTTGACCTGACCGCCGATGCGCTGGCGTCCGATCCGAAACTCGACGGCTACTCGGGTGAAGTGGCGGACAGCGGTGAAGGGCGCTGGACCATCGAAGCCGCCATGGAACAAGCGGTGCCGGTACCGGTGCTGTCGAACTCGCTGTTCTCTCGCTACCGTTCGCGCGGGCAAGGCAACTTTGGCGACAAGATTCTCTCGGCCCAGCGCTTCGGCTTCGGCGGCCATGTGGAGACTGCGAAAAAATGACCCACGTGATCCGCAGGAAATCCAAGGCAGAACCCGCACCGCCCACCACGCTGTTTTTGTTCGGTGCCCATGGTGATCTGGTCAAGCGCCTGCTGATGCCGGCGCTGTACAACTTGAGTCGCGATGGTTTGCTGGGGAATGGACTGCGGATCGTCGGCGTTGATCACAACGCCATCAGTGACGAAGCCTTTGCCAAAAAACTCGAAGATTTCATTCGGGCGGAAGTGGCAGCCAAGGTCGGCAAGGGCGATCACGCCCTTGATCCGGCGTTGTGGGCCAAATTGGCCAAACACATCAGCTACGTCCAGGGCGATTTCCTGGATGAGCGCACTTATGACGCGCTGGCGGCGAAAATCGACGCCAGCGGCACCGGCAACGCCATCTTCTACCTTGCTACCGCCCCGCGCTTTTTCAGCGAAGTGGTGCGGCGTCTCGGGGCTGCCGGATTGTTGCAAGAAGCCCCTGAAGCGTTCAGAAGGGTGGTGATCGAAAAGCCTTTCGGCTCGGATCTGTATACCGCCGAAGCCTTGAACGCGTGCTTGCTCAAAGTGATGACGGAAAAGCAGATCTACCGGATCGATCACTATCTGGGCAAGGAAACCGTGCAGAACATTCTGGTCAGCCGGTTCTCCAACAGCCTGTTCGAAGCCTTCTGGAACAACCATTACATCGATCACGTACAAATCACCGCCGCTGAAACCGTCGGCGTGGAAACCCGTGGCAGTTTTTATGAGGTCACCGGCGCCCTGCGGGACATGGTGCCTAATCACCTGTTCCAATTATTGGCGATGGTCGCCATGGAACCACCGGCGGCGTTTGGCGCCGATGCGGTACGTGGCGAGAAGGCCAAAGTCATCGGCGCGATTCGCCCCTGGTCGATCGAGGAAGCGCGAGCCAACTCAGTGCGCGGCCAATACACCGCCGGCGAGATCGATGGCAATCGGTTGCCCGGTTATCGTCAGGAAACCAACGTCGCGCCCGACAGCACCACTGAAACCTATGTCGCGCTCAAAGTGATGATCGACAACTGGCGCTGGGTCGGTGTGCCGTTCTACCTGCGTACCGGCAAGCGCATGAGCGTGCGCGACACCGAGATCGTCATTTGCTTCAAGCCGGCGCCGTATGCGCAGTTCCGTGACACCGAGGTCGAAGAATTGCAGCCGACCTACCTGCGGATCCAGATCCAGCCCAACGAAGGCATGTGGTTCGACCTGCTGGCCAAACGGCCGGGACCGGCGTTGAACATGGCCAATATCGAGCTGGGCTTTGCCTACAAGGATTTCTTTGAAATGCAGCCTTCCACCGGCTACGAAACCTTGATCTACGATTGCCTCACCGGCGATCAGACGCTGTTCCAGCGTGCCGACAACATCGAGAACGGCTGGCGCGTCGTGCAGCCGTTCCTCGACGCCTGGCAGCAGGATGCAACCGTGGAGAGCTATGCGGCCGGCGAAGACGGACCCAAGAACGCTGATGAACTGCTGACCCGCGACGGTCGCGTCTGGCACAGCCTCGGATGAGGGACGTCACGCAACAACCCATCCGTTTTCTGCTCAGTGACATGGACGGCACGTTGTTGCTGCCCGATCACAGCCTCAGCCAGCGCACCATCGATGCCGTTCGCGCCTTGCGTGACGCCGGCGTGCTGTTCAGCCTGGCCACCGGGCGTCCACCTAAAGCCATGTTGCAGCAGATCGAAGCCCTGGGCGTTGATCTGCCGACGGCGGCGTTCAATGGCGGCACCATCGTCAACCCGGATGGCAGTTTGCTGGTGGCGCATTATTTGCCGGCAACCGCAGCGCTGACGGCGTTGGCGCTGTTTGCCGATCAGCCGGACATAGAAGTCTGGGTGTTCAGCGGTGGTGACTGGCTGTTGAAGGACTCGAACGGCCCGATGGTCCCGCGAGAGCAACATGGCCTGGGTTATCCGCCGGTGGTGGTCGAGAGTTTCGAGCCTTGCCTGGCACGCATCGACAAGATCGTCGCTGCCAGCAGCAACACCGAACTGTTGATCGAGCTGGAGGCGCGGTTGCTGCCCAAGGTCGAAGGGCAGGCGCAGGTGTCGCGTTCGCAACCGGTCTATCTGGATGTGACGGCGGTGCAGGCCAACAAGGGCGCGGCACTGGCGACGCTGGCCGAGTTTCTCGGGGTGTCGCTGGAACAGACTGCCGCCATGGGCGACGGCGGCAATGACCCGGCGATGTTTCATCGTGCCGGGCTGTCGATTGCGATGGGGCAGGCGGAAGAGGCGGTGAAGCGTCAGGCCGACGTGGTGACCGGGGCCAATACCGAAGACGGCGCGGCCCAGGCGATCGAGCGATACATCCTGAGTTCAGTCTGAACCGCGTTATCGTTCTTCGCGGGCAAGCCTCGCTCCTACAGGTTTTACACATTCCGTAGGAGCGAGGCTTGCCCGCGAAGGCGTCAGACCTGCCACCTCAAAGCCAATAGCTTACGGCGTACCAGCCAAGAACTCCCATCACCACGGTGTATGGCAGCGCCATCCACACCATCCGCCCGTACGACAGACGAATCAGCGGGGCAATCGCCGAGGTCAGCAGGAACAGGAACGCCGCCTGACCATTAGGCGTCGCCACGCTCGGCAGGTTGGTCCCGGTATTGATCGCAATCGCCAGGGTTTCAAAGTGCTCGCGGCTCATGTGGCCGGAGATGAATGCCTGTTTTACTTCGGTGATGTAAATGGTCGCGACGAACACGTTGTCGCTGATGGCCGACAGCAAGCCGTTGGCAATAAACAGCATGCCCGGCTGTTGGTCCGCCGGCAGCGTCAATACCCACTGGATCAGCGGCGCGAACAGCTGCTGATCGTGAATCACCGCCACCACGGCGAAAAATACCACCAGCAGCGAGGTGAACGGCATGGCGTCCTTGAAGGCGGTGCCGAGGCGGTGTTCGTCAGTGATACCGGTAAACGCGGTGATCAGCACGATCACCATCAAGCCGATCAGGCCGACTTCGGCGATGTGAAACGCCAGCCCGGCAATCAGAATCAGTGCCGCCGCCCCTTGAACCAGCAGCGCAGCGCGCTGACGCGAAGTACGCTCGGCGTTGTCTTCAGCGGCGTAGTTGGCCAGCACCGCACGCACGTTGTCCGGCAGCAGCGTGCCATAACCGAACCAGCGCAGTTTCTCCAGCAGTACGCAGGTCACCAGGCCCGCTGTCAGCACCGGCAACGACACCGGGGCGATCTTCAGAAAGAACTCGGCGAAGTGCCAGCCCATCTCATGGCCGATCAGCAGGTTTTGCGGCTCGCCAACCAGCGTGCAAACGCCACCCAACGCTGTGCCGACCGCGCCGTGCATCAGCAGGCTGCGCAGGAAGGCGCGGAATTGTTCGAGGTCGGCATGGTGCAATGTCGGCAGCTGCCGGTCATCGCCGAACTCACTGTCCTGACGCGGATCGTTGCCCGAGGCGACGCGGTGATACACCGAATAAAACCCCACGGCCGCGCTGATGATGACCGCGGTCACGGTCAATGCATCGAGAAACGCCGAGAGAAACGCTGACAGGAAACAGAACATCAACGCCAGCAGCGCCTTGGAGCGAACTCCCAGCAGCAGGCGCGAGAACAGAAACAGCAGCAGGTCCTTCATGAAGTAGATGCCCGCCACCATGAACATCAGCAGCAGGATCACCGGGAAGTTGTGCACCAGTTCGTCATAGAGCGCCTGGGGCGTGGTCATTTTCAGCAGCAGAGCTTCGATCAGCAGCAACCCGCCGGGCATCAGCGGGTAACACTTGAGCGCCATGGCCAGGGTGAAGATGAACTCCAGCACCAACAACCAGCCGGCCGCCACCGGACCGATCGTCCACAACACCAGGGCGTTGAGAATCAGGAATCCGATAATGCTGGCTTTGTACCAGCGGGGTGAATGCCCAAGAAAATTGTGTGCGAAGGCCTGGGCCATTGAGCCGGACATCGGCTACTCCTTGTATTAAGAAGCGCGCAACTTGCCGTAAGCGGAAGGGAAGATCAAGTGCAGGGAACTAGGGTTGATAGCGGGCGACGACGGCGCGGTAGTTGCCATCCAGTGAATAGCCGCCGACGACGATGCAACCATCGGCCTGCACAGCCAATGAAGTGGCGGTGTCCGGGCCTCGACTCAGGCGTGTGCGGACCCAGCCCATGCCATTGGCGAAGCTGCGATCCAGCGCCCCATTGGGTAAGTAGCGAGCGAGAATGAAATCGCCTTCGAGCCCGCCGCCCGTCGCTCCGACCGTCAGTACACAGTCGTCCGGTTGTATCTGGGCGGCGGTCCACTGGCAGCCGCTGTGGCTGATTTCCAACAGTTGTGGCTGGCCGCTATTGCAATGCATGTCAGGTCGGCCATTGCTGTGAACGTTCAGGGCGAGGCAGTGCATCGGGTCGCGACTGCTGCCAAAACAATGCAAATCACCATTTTCGTGCTGGACGATCTGGCAGACCTGGGCACTCTGACCCCAGGCCTTGAAGGTCATGAAGCCATCCACGGCGAAGCCGTCATCCAACTGGCCATCGGTGTGATAACGCGCCAGCAAACCTTCCTCGGGGAAATTGATCGATCCGCCCACCAGGATTCGGCCGTCATGTTGCACCATCAGACTGTTCAGCCAGGTGTTCATCAATAAGTGCCGGACCATGACAAAGCCACGACCGTTGAAGGTGCTGTCCAGCGAGCCGTCGGCATTGAGCCGAATCAGCATGCCGACGTGATCGGCCAATTCAAAGTGATGATTGGCCAGCAGCAGGATTCGACCATCGTCCTGCACGCAGATATCACAGGCCTCGGTACCCGGCACGCCGGGTGGTAACCAAGCGTCGCGAGCGCCTTCGGAAAGCTTCCCCGGCAGGCGCACCACGCAGCGGCCGTGCTCACCAAAACCCTGTATCGGACAGCCCCGTTGATCAAACATCGCCAGGGCGGGCAGCGTACGATGAGCATTTTCGTAGTGCAGGCCGGCCACCAGAATGTTCCCGTCGGCCAGCACCCGCACTGTGCCCGCCATGGCCTCGTAGCCGTGGGCGAATTGCCCGATGACGCTGCCTTGTTTGCCGAAGGCCAGATCCGCCGAACCATCCTCACGCAGGCGGGCCAGGCCAAAGCGGCTGCCACCTGGCGTGCCGACCTTGGCTGCCGCCAGTATTCGGCCGGTGTGGTCAATCGCCACGCCATTGATCCTGCTGGAAGTACTGCCGGCGAAATACACTTGAGTCTTGCCGCTGCCGGCGAAATGGCTATCGAGTTGCCCGGCGTCTTTCACCGCTGCCGGTATGGCAAAAGCAGTCTGGAGTGACATGCACGCATCTCCTTGCCAGTCGTCCTTGTCCGGGTGCCCGGAGGTTGACTGCATGAGAAGAACATTCAATCCCTGAATGCGATGATGCGCAACTGCCATTACGCTCGGGAGGAGCGGCGTTTTGTGCCAGAACAGTGTCTTCTCGAACCACTGACAAGCCTGCCAAGTAATCTGGCGGCTAGAAGTTGGAAAACGAAAATGGCGTTATGCAGCTGACCGTAGAAACCGTCAACTAAGGAGAAGAAGGGACGCGGATTACCGGGCGGTAATC
>NZ_JBFTML010000056.1:0-32682 GCF_056396925.1 Pseudomonas sp. 05N433
TTGAATGACACATCGCTATCGCCAGCAAGCCGGCTCCTACAGGCCAAGCATTACTTGGCCGCTTTAATGGCAGTGCCGAGTTGCTTGGCGGYAGTGGCAGGGTCGGCTTTCGGATCGTTGATGAAGTTGGTCACGACATCAAAGAAAGCACCCTGTACCGCCAGCGTGGTCGCCATGTTGTGCGCCATGCTCGGCTGCAAGCCACCAGTCTTGGCGTCCGCCAGGAAGTCTTTGGCAGCCGTCTGGGCGCAGGAGTCGAAACCGTACTTGCCCATGTCACTCAGCATGTCGTTTCGAACCGGGATCGAACCCTTGTTGATGCTGAAGACTTTCTGGAAGTTCTCACCCAGCACGATCTTGGCAATGTCCTGCTGAGCTGCAGCAGTGCCCTTGTCTTTCTGCTTGAACACGGCCAGCGAGTCGATGTTGTAGGTGAAGGCCTTGTCGGTGCCCGGGAAGGCTACGCACTCGTAATCCTTGCCAGCGACTTTCTTGGCCGCTGTCCACTCGCTCTTGGCCCAGTCACCCATGATCTGCATGCCGGCCTTGCCGTTGATGACCTTGGCCGCCTCCAGGTTCCAGTCCTGGCCTTTGCCGTCGGCGTCCATGTAGGTCGCGACTTTCTTCAGCTCGGTCAGCGCCTTGACCATGTCAGGACCGGTCAGCGCCGCGTTATCCAGATCGACCAGGGCTTTCTTGTAGCCATCGACGCCCATGACCGACAGGACCACCGCTTCGAACACGGTGCTGTCTTGCCAAGGCTGGCCACCGTGGGCAAGCGCAATGAAGCCCGCAGCCTTGAGCTTGTCACCGGCCGCGTAGAATTCCTGAAGGGTGGTTGGCGCTTTTTCGATGCCGGCTTTCTTGAAGACTTCCGGATTGATCCACAACCAGTTGACGCGGTGAATGTTCACCGGCACGGCCACATAGTTACCGTCGTACTTCACGGTATCGGAGACTTTCTTGTCGAGCAGGCTGTCCCACTTCTCAGCTTTGGCAGCGTCTTTCAAGACGTCGGTATCGAGCAGACCGGTAGACGCCCATTCCTGAATGTCCGGACCTTTGATCTGCGCTACACCCGGCGGGTTACCGGCCACGGCGCGGCTTTTGAGTACGGTCATGGCCGTGGCACCGCCACCGCCGGCGACTGCGCCGTCTTTCCAGGTGAAACCGTCTTTTTCGACTTGAGCCTTGAGCACATCGACAGCTGCTTTTTCACCACCAGACGTCCACCAGTGAACGACTTCCACCGAACCTTTGGAATCGGCGGCAAGGGCACTGAGCGGGAATGCAGCAACGGGAAGCAGTGAAGCGAGAGAAATGACAGTAGCGAGGCGAGAAATCGCATTCATCTAGTAGTACCTTTCTTGTTGTTATGCATGCAAGTCTGGTGCTTGCGCTGCATGGATTCTAAACAGGAGTCATACCTTCGCAGGTAACGAAGGGACGTTCGAATGTCACCACATGGTTACATGACTGGTTACACAGCAGCGCTCTGGGACAACTGCCCCAGCGCACTGGCCATGCTCGGCGCCAGCGGCAGGCGCGGGATCAATACAGCCTGCCAGGCGTGATACAGGTCAGGTTTACCGGCCCAGATATCGGCGCTCGGGCGATTCAGCGGATCGAGCTCGTGATGCCAGCTGCCATCGCAGCGGTCGATGAAATGACTGTCACAGAATTCCCAGAACAGTCGGTACCAACGCTCGTACTGCTCATCACCGGTGCGTTTTAGCAGCGCACTGGCGGCGGCGCTGGCTTCGCAATGAGTCCAGTGCAAACGATGACGAACCACCGCGCGATTGTCCCAGTCGAGGGTGTAGACAATGCCCGGCGCGCCATCGATGTCCCAGCCGTGACGGCAATTATGCTCGAAGAGTTTTTGCGCATCGGTGACCAGCCAGCCCGGCGTGAGCATCCCGGCTTGCACCCGCGCCGCTTCAAGGTGCAGTAACAACCGCGCCCATTCGAAACCATGACCCGGCGTGGTGCCGTAAGGGCGGAAACCGTCGGCCGGGTTGTCGTGGTTGTAGTCACGCAGCGGCTGCCAGTCGCGGTCGAAATGTTCGACCACCAGGTAATCGTTGGCGGCGGCGTGTTCGTGAATGACACGCTCGACGATGCGCTGCGCGCGAATCAGCCAGCGGTGGTCCTCGGTGACATCGGCCAGGGCGAGAAAGGCTTCGGTGGCGTGCATGTTGCTGTTGGCGCCGCGATAGGCTTCCTCACAACTGAAGTCGCGGTTGAAGGACTCGCGCATGGCGCCCTCCTCCTCGCTCCAGAAATGGCTGTCGATGATGTGGATCGCATCATCGAGCAAGGCTTGCGCACCGGGACGCTGGGCAACCACCGCAGAACTCGCGGCCAACGCCACGAAGGCATGCAGGTAAGCGGCTTTGCCGGTATTGCCGTCGCGGTGTTCGGGCGTGGCGAACCAGCCACCGTGTTCGGCGTCACGCAGCGGCCCGCTGAGGGCTTTGACGCCGTGATCCACCAGCTCCGCGAACCCCGGCAAACCCTGGATGTGGGCCATGGCGAAGCTGTGGGTCATGCGCGCGGTGTTCATGGTTTCGGCTTGGGCGCTGGCTGGGAGGCGTCCCTTTTCATCAAGGTTGCCGAAACCTTCGGGAAGCTTTGAAGCCCTGGCAAATGCCAACAGGCGCAGGCCTTCGGCGGCGAGCCATTGCTGATGGGCAGGCGCGTTCAGCCAACTGCTGAAGGCGGGTTGGAAGGTGTCCATGCGATACCTTTTTTGTTGTTATGACTGGGACCAGTCTAAACAACGGTCGGTGGCGGGCAGGTAACGAAGGGGGAGCGTTATGTCACCGACCTGTGACATTCACCCTGATTTTGAAGTGAGTGGTTACTTGTGGCGAGGGAGCTTGCTCCCGTTGGGGCGCGGAGCGGCCCTGAAAGAGGGACTGCTGCGCAGTCCAACGGGAGCAAGCTCCCTCGCCACAGGGGCAGTGTCAATCCATTGGTCGCGGCAACTGCAACGTCACGCGCAACCCGCCTTCACGCAGGTTTTGCAGGCTGACTTCACCGCCATGGCTATGGGCAATGTTGCGGGCAATCCCCAGCCCCAGGCCATAACCCTGTTGCTGCCCGGCCAGGCGGAAGTGCGGCTCGAACACTTGCTCCAGCCGCTGCTCCGGCACACCCGGACCTTCGTCGTCGACATGCAGGACGAACGCGCTCTCGTCGTCATCGATGTGCAGATGCGCGTTCTGCCCGTACTTCAAAGCGTTGTCGATCAGGTTGCCGATGCAGCGCTTGAGCGCCAGTGGCTTGCCGGGATACGGCGCCAGCGCCCGCCCCTGCTGAGTCACGCGGCCATTGCCGTTGGGCGCCAGATACGGTTCCACCAGGCAGTCGAGCACATGGTTGAGGTCCACCGGCTCGATGTTTTCGTGGATGTCGGTGTCTTTCACGCATTGCAGCGCGCCCTTGACCAACAACTCCAGCTCATCCAGATCACGTCCGAACTTGGCTTGCAGCTTTTCGTCTTCAAGCAATTCAACCCGCAGTCGCAGCCGAGTGATCGGTGTGCGCAAGTCATGGGAAATCGCGCTGAACAACTGGCTGCGCTCGGTCAGGTAACGGCTGATGCGTTCACGCATCGCATTGAACGCGCGACCGACTTCCACCACTTCACTGCCGCCCCCCTGAGCGACCGGTTCGACGTCGGCGCCCAGGGACATGTCCCGCGCCGCCCGCGCCAATCGCTTGAGCGGTCGGCTCTGYCAGTGCACCAGCAGGCCGATGAACAGGAGCAAGAAGCCGCTGGTGAGTACGATGAACCAGACTTGCTGTGCCGGCAGGCCTTGCTCTTCGAGACTGGTGTAGGGCTCGGGCAACAGCGAAGCGATGTACAGCCATTCCCCCGGCGCCATCTGGATTTGCGTGACCAGTACCGGTGGATTCACTGGCTCCAGGGTCAACGCGTAGTGCGCCCAGGAGCGTGGCAATTCATCGAGTTTCAGCCCGCTATTGAAGATCCGCAGGTCTTCGGGGCTGACGAACGTCACCGAAATATCCGCGTCTTGGCCCAGCGACTGGCGCAGCACCTCGTCCACCGCTTTGAGCACCGCTTCTTTGCGCGGCGTGATCGGCAGCACTTCCATGCCTAAGGGTTTGTCGTTGAGGGTGACCACGAACCGGGTGCCGCCCATGCTGCGCAACTGGTCGAGCACCAGCGGCCTGAACGCCACCGGCAACGAGCGGAAATAACTGACGCTGGCCGTCATCGAATGGGCCAGGCTGCGGGCGCTGGTGACCAGGCCTTCGAGTTGGGTAGCACGCAGTTGCGAAACCCAGATCACGCTCGACAGCGTCTGGGCGAACAGCACCGCCAACAGGGTCAGCAGCAACATGCGCCCGAGCAGCGAGCGCGGCACCGGCACGCGCCCGGCGAGCTTGCGCAGGAACTCAGTGACCATTGCCGGCAACCACGTTGGCTGCCAATTGGTAGCCGCTGCCACGCACGGTCCGGATCAGCCGCGGCGGCTTTTCGGTGTCGCGCAGACGCTGGCGCAAACGGCTGACCGCCATGTCGACGATGCGATCGAGCGGCATCAGGTCACGGCCACGGGTGGCGTTGCCGATGGTGTCGCGGTCGAGGATTTCCTGGGGGTGATCGAGGAACAGTTTCAGCAGGGCGAAATCGGCGCCGGAGAGAATCACTTCCTCGCCGTCGGTATGGAACAGCCGATGGCTGACCATGTCCAGCCGCCAGTCGTCGAAGGCCAGCACTTCACCGCCGGAACGCTCCTGACCGAACTGCGCGCGACGCAACAAGGCTTTGATCCGCGCCTGCAATTCACGGGGGCTGAAGGGTTTGCCGAGGTAGTCGTCGGCGCCCAGTTCCAGGCCGATGACGCGGTCGGCCTCATCGGAACTGGCGGTGAGCATGATGATCGGCACGTGGGCCTGGCGCGGGTGCTGGCGGATCCAGCGGCAGAGGCTGAAACCATCTTCGTCCGGCAGCATCACGTCGAGGATCACCAGATCGCTCGGCGCCTCGTTCAGCGCCTGACGAAAGCCTGCGCCATCGGGCGTGGTGCGGACCTGGAAACCGGCACGGGTCAGGTAGGTGTCCAGCAACTCGCGTATCTCTTGATCGTCATCGACCAACAAAATCGACTTGTTGACTGAGCTCACGGCGGCATCCTTGTTGTTTGTGTTGGGGAGGATTATGCCTTACGGAAATCTGATGACGTGCGCGGATTTGTGGCGAGGGGGCTTGCCCCCGTTGGATCGCGTAGCGGTCCTTTTTTACGACTGCTTCGCAGCCGAACGGGGCGGTGCGGCGTTCCGACAAGCCCCCTCGCCACAGGTCTCAGGCCTGCTCCAGCGCCACACCCGCGCCAACTAGGCCGGAATACGGCGCTGTCACCAGCCACACCGGAATGCCTTTGAAGTAATCGCTCATGCAACCCTTGTCGGCAAAGCACCGGGCGAAACCGCTTTTAACGAAAAAGTCGGCAAACCGTGGAATCACTCCACCAACGATGTACACACCACCCCGTGCACCGGTGGTCAGCACATTGTTGCCGGCCACGCGGCCGAGCCAGCAGCAGAACTGCTCGAGCACTTCCAGGGCAATCGGATCACCCGCCAGCCCGGCCGCCGTGATCGCCTCAGGCGTGTCGAGCACAGGCGTGTGGCCATCCACCGCGCAGATCGCCCGGTACACTCGCGGCAAACCACTGCCGCTCAACGCCGTTTCAGCGCTGACATGGCCGATCTCGTTGTAGATGTGCTGCCACAGTTGGGTTTCCCGCGGGCTGCTCAGYGGCAGATCGACGTGACCGCCCTCCCCCGGCAACGCGGCAAAACGGCCCTCGCCCAGATCGAGCAACGTGCCTACGCCCAAGCCTGTACCCGGGCCGATTACCACCGCCGGCCGCAACGGCTCCGGCGTGCCTTCGCAGACCACCCGGAACTCGCCCGGCTGCAAGCGGGTCATGCCCAGCGCCATGGCCGAAAAATCGTTGACCAGTAGCAGTTGATCCACCTGCAAGGTCTTGCAGAAACCCTTGCGACTGAGCCGCCAGTGATTGTTGGTGAACTTGAATTCGTCACCGCTCACAGGGCCGGCCACCGACAGGCACACCGAACCGATCGAACCCGGCGCCAGGCCGAGCCCGTTCAGGTACAGCGCAATCGCTTCTTCCGGGGTGGCGTGGTCTGCCGTTGCCAGCACCTGGACTGATTCCAGTTGCTGGTTTTTCCACAACGCGAAACGTGCGTTGGTCCCACCGATGTCACCGACCAAAGCCAGTTTCAATTAAGCGTCTCCAGGGCAGAAGTAAAGGCGCTGGCGCCTTGCTCTGCGGAGCTGAAGGCCATGCGCATGAAACCAAACAGTTCGCGACCGGTGCCGATGTTGTTGCCCAACAGGCCTTTGGCCGGCTCGCGTGCTGCGAATTCTTCGGCGTCCACCTTAAGCTCCAGGGTGCCTTTGACGCCATCGACGCGGATGATATCGCCCTCACGCACCCGTGCCAAAGCGCCGCCCACATAAGCTTCGGGGCTGACGTGGATCGCCGCCGGGATTTTCCCCGAGGCGCCGGACATGCGCCCGTCAGTCACCAACGCAACTTTGAAGCCACGGTCCTGCAACACACCGAGGAACGGCGTCATCTTGTGCAGTTCCGGCATGCCGTTGGAGCGCGGGCCCTGGAAGCGCATTACCGCGACAAAATCCTTCTCCAGCAGACCGGCCTTGAATGCATCGGCCAGGTCCTGTTGATCCTGGAACACCATGGCCGGGGCTTCGACGACCTGGTTTTCCAGGGCAACCGCCGAGACCTTCATCACACCACGACCGAGATTGCCTTCCATCACCCGCAAACCGCCTTCTGGCGAGAATGCACGAGCCACTGGGCGCAGGATGTTTTCGTCGAGGCTTTCGATCGGGCCTTCGCGCCAGACCAGTTCGCCGTTATCGAGGAACGGCTCCTGGGTGTAGCGGCTCAGGCCGTGGCCGAGCACGGTGTTGACGTTTTCATGGAGCAGGCCGGCTTCCAGCAGTTCGCGGATCAGGAACGACATGCCGCCCGCTGCCTGGAAGTGGTTGATGTCGGCTTTGCCGTTCGGGTACACGTGGCTCAGGGTCGGCACCACCTCGGAGAGGTCGGCCATGTCCTGCCAGGTCAACTGGATGCCTGCGGCCATGGCGATGGCCGGCATGTGCAAGGTGTGGTTGGTCGAGCCGCCGGTGGCGTGCAGGGCCACGATGGAGTTGACCAGCGAACGCTCGTCGACGATTTCGCCGATCGGCAGGAAGTTGCCATTCTGCTTGGTCAGGCGCGTCACCTGATGCGCCGCTTCGCGGGTCAGCGCATCGCGCAACGGCGTGTTCGGGTTGACGAACGAGGCGCCCGGCAAGTGCAGGCCCATGACTTCCATCAGCAACTGGTTGGTGTTGGCGGTGCCGTAGAACGTGCAGGTACCAGGGCTGTGGTAGGACTTCATCTCCGATTCCAGCAGCTCTTCGCGGGTCGCCTTGCCTTCGGCGTAGCGCTGACGCACATCGGCTTTCTGCTTGTTGGAGATGCCCGACACCATCGGCCCRCCCGGCACGAAAATCATCGGCAGATGACCGAAGCGCAACGCGCCCATCATCAGGCCCGGCACGATCTTGTCGCAGATGCCGAGCATCAGCGCGCCGTCGAACATGTTGTGGGACAGCGCCACGGCGGTGGACAACGCGATCACTTCACGGCTCGGCAGGCTCAGTTCCATGCCTGGCTCGCCCTGGGTCACGCCATCGCACATGGCCGGGGTGCCGCCGGCGAACTGGCCGACGGAGCCGATTTCGCGCAGGGCTTTTTTGATCTGTTCAGGAAAGACTTCGTACGGCTGGTGCGCCGAGAGCATGTCGTTATATGACGAAACAATTGCGATGTTGGCGGAGTTCATCATCCGCAGGCTGTGCTTGTCGTCGCTGCCACATCCGGCCACGCCGTGGGCGAAGTTGGCGCATTGCAGCTTGCCGCGCATCGGGCCGTCACTGGCGGCGCCACGGATCAATGCAAGGTAAGCCTCACGCGTGGCGCGGCTGCGGGCGATAAGCCGTTCGGTGACCTCAAGGACGCGGGGATGCATGTGTAGAACTCCAGGCTAACGGATGTGGCGACCTGATTGTCTATGCTGATCAAACGCCGTTGTGATCGGGATGACAGACGGCTTTCTTGATCATTCGGACCAGTTGATTCAGGTCACTCGTTGTAGATAAAACAAAATATTGCCACTAAAAAGGCTTGTTTTCTATTTTTTTGCGAATAATCTTGTAATTCCAACAACAAAACGACGGCGGCGCTGTAAATGACTCTTCGAATCGCAATCAATGGTTTTGGCCGTATCGGCCGTAATGTCCTGCGCGCACTGTATACCCAAGGCTATCGTCAGGATCTGCAGATCGTGGCAATCAACGACCTGGGCGACAGTTCGATGAATGCTCACCTCCTGAAATACGACACCGTTCACGGCACATTCGATGCCGATGTCCAGCACGATCAGGAAAGCCTGACCGTCAACGGCGACCGTATTTCGGTCAGCGCCATTCGCAACCCGGCCGAACTGCCCTGGGCCGCGGAGAAGGTCGACGTCGTATTCGAATGCACCGGTCTGTTCACCGACCGCGCCAAAGCCGCCGCCCATATTACGGCCGGCGCGCGCAAAGTGATTATCTCGGCCCCGGCCAAAGGCGCCGACGCCACTGTGGTTTATGGGGTTAACCACGACATTCTGCGCCAGTCGCACCAGATCATTTCCAACGCCTCGTGCACCACCAACTGCCTGGCCCCGGTGGCCCAGGTGCTGCACCGCGAGCTGGGCATCGAAAGCGGTCTGATGACCACCATCCATGCCTACACCAACGACCAGAACCTGACCGACGTCTACCACACCGACCCGTACCGCGCCCGTTCCGCCACCCAGAACATGATCCCGAGCAAGACCGGCGCCGCTGAAGCGGTAGGCCTGGTGCTGCCAGAACTGGCGGGCAAACTGACCGGCATGGCGGTGCGTGTTCCGGTGATCAACGTGTCGCTGGTGGACCTGACCGTGCAGCTCAAGCGCGAAGCGTCGGCCGATGAAGTGAATGCGCTGCTCAAACAAGCCAGCCAACACTCGAAGATTCTCGGCTACAACGCCCTGCCGCTGGTATCCAGCGACTTCAACCACAACCCGCTGTCGTCGATCTTCGACGCCAACCACACCAAGTCCAGCGGCAAGCTGCTCAAAGTGCTGGCCTGGTACGACAACGAGTGGGGCTTCTCCAACCGCATGCTCGATAACTGCCTGGCGCTCTGCAACGCAGAGTAAACCGTGGAGCAGCAACCGATGATCGGTATCAGCTTTACGCATAAGACCATGGCGGCGCGCAAGCGTATCGCCCTGGTCGCCCATGACCATTGCAAAGTGTTTTTGCTGGACTGGGCCGAGCGGCAGAAAGACAAACTCGCGCAGCATGAACTGGTCGCCACCGGCACCACGGGGTTGTTGTTGCAACAACGCCTCGGCCTGCCGGTGGAAAGCATGATCAGCGGGCCGCTGGGCGGCGACCAGCAACTCGGCGCGCAAATCGCCGAGCAGCGCGTCGACATGCTGGTGTTCTTCTGGGACCCGTTCGAACCGCAACCCCACGACCCGGACATCAAGGCGTTGCTGCGGGTCGCGGCGGTGTGGAACATCCCCGTGGCCTGCAACGAATGCAGCGCCGACTACCTGCTCAGCAGCCCGTTGATGGATCAGGCTCACGAACACCGCATCCCGGATTACGCGACCTATCTGCAGGGGCGTGGGTAAAGCGCTGGCATAAATCCTCTGTGACAACAGGCTCGCTCCCACGGGAATGCATATCCCCGTAGGAGCGAGGCTTGCCCGCGAAGGTCGCAACACGGTCAACGACTTCGCGGGCAAGTCGGAGCGCCGCACCGCTCTCTCTACAGGATTTCATCTGGCCGAGCCGTCTTTTTGAACTATGCTCGGGCTCTCGCTCCGGAGGGCCTTCGATGACTGATTTACTCACGTCCATTCAAGCCGCACTCGGCTTGCCTCACACCCCAATCCCGTTCACCTCGAGCGGCGCCCTGCCCTCGGCATTTGCCGTGACCGATCTGGCCTGCGCCAGCATTGCTGCCGCCGGCCAGGCCGCCAGCGAACGGCTGCACCGGCAAACCGGTCGTTTGCCCAGCCTTGAAGTTGACCGCCGCCTGGCGTCGTTCTGGTTCGCCACCTCGATCCGCCCCGTGGGCTGGAGCGTCCCGCCGCTGTGGGATCCGGTCGCCGGTGACTACGCGACCAAGGACGGCTGGATCCGCCTGCACACCAACGCGCCCCATCACCGCGCCGCTGCTGAGTCAGTGCTCGGCGCCTGTGCCGACCGCGCAGCGATGGCGAGCAAAGTGGCTCAGTGGGCGAAAAGCGATCTGGAACAAGCAGTGGTCGAGGCCGGTGGTTGCGCCGCCGAGATGCGCAGCTGGAAGCAATGGCAAGCTCACCCCCAAGGCCAAGCCGTGAACGCCGAGCCGTTGATTCAGTTCAACGTCGGTGGCAGCCCAACCGCCAAACCGTGGCAAGGCTCGGTGGCGCAACCGTTGGCCGGGATCAAGGTGCTGGACCTCACGCGAGTGCTCGCCGGCCCGATCGCCAGCCGCTTCCTCGCCGGACTCGGCGCCGACGTGCTGCGCATCGACCCACCGACCTGGAACGAACCGGGCGTGGTGCCGGAAGTCACCCTGGGCAAACGCTGTGCGCGCCTGGATCTGCACGACAAAGCCGATCGCGCGGTGTTCGAAAGCCTGCTCAAGGACGCCGACATTCTGCTCCACGGCTACCGCGCCGACGCCTTGGAACGCCTGGGTTACGGCATCGCCCAACGCCAGGCACTGGCCCCGGGCCTGATCGATGTTTGCCTCAACGCTTACGGCTGGAGCGGCCCCTGGCAAAACCGCCGCGGCTTCGACAGCCTGGTGCAGATGAGCAGCGGGATTGCCGACGCGGGCATGCACTGGAAGAAGGCGGATAAACCGACACCGCTGCCGGTCCAGGCCCTTGACCATGCCACCGGGTATTTGATGGCGGCCAGTGCAATCAAGCTATTGGGGCACGGTGGCTCTGCGCGGCTGTCGCTGGCACGGACGGCGAAGCTGTTGATCGAACATGGCGCCGGAACCAACGAGCCGTTGCGCGCAGAGGATGACCACGATCAAGGGATGTTGATTGAGCAAACGCCGTGGGGACCGGCCCATCGGTTACAGGTGCCGTTGAAGATCACCGGGACACCACTGCAATGGGCGCTGCCGGCCGGGGAACTGGGCGCCCATCGCGCGCAGTGGTGGTGATCACCAGATAGCTTTCGCGGGCAAGCCCGCTCCCAAAGGTATAGCGTGATCCTGTGGGAGCGTGGCTTGCCCGCGATGAGGCCAGAACAGTCACTGCAAACACTGTCACGTAGTTATTTTTAACTAAACAGATAAAACGAAATAACGATTATTCATTAATTCCAGTACCGCGCACCTGATAAATCAAATCTGTCATATAAACAGTTATCAGAAAATTGGCGAAACCGCAGAAACACACTAATTTCAAAGCCCAAGCAATACCGCTTACGCCCACCTGACTTGCCCCCCTCTGAACAGGGCTTCCCCGGTAATACCGCTATGTCCGAGAAAGATACATAAGTCTTTCATTAACAATGGAATGTGCCCATGCACTGATCTATGTCAGCTGATTGAACAGCCAGCAGAACTACTCTGTTGTCTCTCTTCTCCTGCACTGGAGTCATGCTATGTCTGAATCCCCCGGAAAACTGAAACTCGGTGCGCTCGTTGCTTTAGTGGTCGGTTCAATGATTGGTGGCGGAATCTTCTCTTTGCCCCAGAACATGGCCGCCAGTGCGGATGTCGGTGCTGTTCTTATTGGTTGGGTAATCACCGCAGTGGGCATGTTGACCCTCGCTTTCGTCTTCCAGACCCTGGCCAATCGCAAGCCTGAGCTGGATGGCGGTGTTTATGCCTACGCCAAGGCCGGTTTCGGCGACTACATGGGTTTCTCGTCGGCCTGGGGATACTGGATCAGTGCCTGGCTGGGCAATGTGGGTTACTTCGTTCTCTTGTTTAGCACCCTCGGCTACTTCTTCCCCATTTTTGGGGAGGGAAATACCGTGGCTTCGGTAATCGGCGCCTCGCTGCTGCTTTGGGCGGTGCACTTTCTGGTTTTACGGGGAATCAAGGAAGCGGCGTTCATCAACCTGGTGACCACCGTCGCCAAGGTCGTACCGCTGCTGCTGTTCGTGTTGATCGCCTTGTTCGCGTTCAAACTGGAGATCTTCACCGCCGACATCTGGGGCATCAAAAACCCTGACCTGGGCAGTGTGATGAACCAGGTGCGCAACATGATGCTGGTCACCGTGTGGGTGTTCATCGGCATCGAAGGCGCGAGCATTTTCTCGGCCCGTGCCGAAGTACGCAGCGACGTGGGTAAAGCCACCGTCATCGGCTTCATCACCGTGCTGTTGTTCCTGATGCTGGTGAACGTGTTGTCCCTGGGGATCATGACCCAACCTGCGCTGGCGAAACTGCAGAACCCGTCGATGGCCGCGGTGCTGGAACATGTGGTCGGTCATTGGGGCGCGGTGCTGATCAGCGTCGGCCTGATCATTTCCTTGCTCGGGGCGTTGCTGTCATGGGTGTTGCTGTGCGCGGAGATCATGTTCGCTGCCGCCAAGGACCACACCATGCCGGCGTTTTTGCGCCGTGAAAACGCCAACCTTGTACCGGCCAACGCGCTATGGCTGACCAACGCGATGGTGCAGCTGTTTCTGATCATCACACTGTTTTCGGCCAGCACTTACCTGTCGCTGATCTACCTCGCTACCTCGATGATCCTGGTGCCCTATCTGTGGTCGGCGGCCTATGCCCTGCTGCTGGCAGTGCGCGGCGAGAGCTATGAAAACGCTGCGGCCGAGCGCAGCAAAGACCTGGTCATCGGTGGCATCGCACTGATCTACGCGATCTGGCTGCTGTACGCCGGCGGCGTCAAATACCTGCTGCTCTCCGCCCTGCTGTATGCCCCCGGCGCGATCCTGTTCGCCAAGGCCAAACTTGAAGTCGACAAACCGGTTTTCACTAACGTCGAGAAGCTGATTTTCGCCGCCGTCGTCGTAGGCGCCCTGGTGGCGGCCTATGGGCTGTATGCCGGTTTTCTGACCCTTTAGCACTGTAATGAAAAGCAGCACCTGAATGTTTTGATCTGGAGGAACACGGTAATGACCACGGAAAAAGTTAAGTACGGCGTCCATTCCGAAGCCRGCAAACTGCGCAAAGTCATGGTTTGCTCCCCCGGCCTGGCCCACCAGCGGCTGACCCCGAACAACTGCGACGAACTGCTGTTCGATGATGTGCTGTGGGTCGCCCAAGCCAAACGCGACCACTTCGACTTCGTCACCAAAATGCGCGAGCGTGGTGTCGACGTGCTGGAAATGCACAACCTGCTGACCGACATCGTCGCGATGCCTGAAGCGCTGGACTGGATTCTGGAACGCAAGATCACCGCCAATTCGGTCGGTCTCGGCCTGGTCCATGAAGTGGGGGCCTGGCTACGTAGCCTGGAGCCACGCAAGATCGCCGAATTCCTCATCGGCGGGGTTTCCGCCGATGACCTGCCGGACAGTTTCGGTGGCAAGACCATTCAGATGTTCCGCGACTTCCTCGGTCATTCCAGCTTCATTCTGCCGCCGCTGCCCAACACCCAGTTCACCCGCGACACCACCTGCTGGATCTACGGCGGCGTGACCCTGAACCCGATGTACTGGCCGGCGCGCCGTCAGGAAACCCTGCTGGCCACCGCCATTTACAAATTCCACCCGCAGTTCACCCACGCCGACTTCCAGATCTGGTACGGCGACCCCGACCAGGACCACGGCAACGCCACCCTTGAGGGCGGCGATGTGATGCCGATCGGCAACGGCGTGGTATTGATCGGCATGGGCGAGCGCTCGTCCCGCCAGGCCATCGGCCAATTGGCGGTCAACCTGTTCAAGAACAAAGCCGTGGAACGAGTCATCGTCGCCGGCCTGCCGAAATCCCGCGCGGCGATGCACCTGGACACCGTGTTCAGCTTCTGCGACCGCGACCTGGTGACGATTTTCCCGGAAGTGGTGAAGCAGATCGTCGCCTTCAGCCTGCGCCCCGATGAAAGCAAACCGGGCGGCATCGACGTGCGCCGTGAAGAAACCAGCTTCCTCGACACCGTGGCCAAGGCCCTCAACCTCAAGGCGCTGCGCGTTGTCGAAACCGGCGGTAACGCCTTTGCCGCCGAACGCGAGCAATGGGACGACGGCAACAACGTGGTGGCGGTGGAGCCAGGCGTGGTCATCGGCTACGACCGCAACACCTACACCAACACCCTGCTGCGCAAGGCCGGCGTCGAGGTCATCACCATCAGCGCCAGTGAGCTCGGGCGCGGGCGTGGCGGTGGCCACTGCATGACCTGCCCGATCATTCGCGACCCTATCGATTATTAACTTTCGAGCCTTGGCCGATGCTTATCCAGCACGGCCGAGGGGATAACCGACACCCAAGGAGATCCAATCATGGCTTTCAATATGCGCAACCGCAGCCTGCTCTCGCTGATGCACCACACCACTCGCGAGCTGCACTACCTGCTGGACCTGTCCCGCGACCTCAAGCGCGCCAAATACACCGGCACCGAGCGTCCGCACCTGCAAGGCAAGAACATCGCGCTGATCTTCGAAAAAACCTCGACCCGCACCCGGTGCGCCTTCGAAGTCGCGGCCCATGACCAGGGCGCCCACGTCACCTACATCGACCCGGTGTCGTCGCAGATCGGCCACAAGGAAAGCATGAAGGACACCGCCCGCGTGCTGGGGCGGATGTTCGACGCCATCGAGTACCGTGGTTTCGAACAGGAAATCGTCGAAGAGCTGGCCAAGTTCGCCGGCGTACCGGTATTCAACGGCCTGACCGCTGAATTCCACCCGACGCAAATGATCGCCGACACCCTGACCATGCGCGAACACAGCGACAAACCGCTGCACGACATCAGCTACGCCTACCTGGGCGATGCGCGCTACAACATGGGTAATTCGTTGCTGATGATCGGCGCCAAACTCGGCATGGACGTGCGCATCGCCGCACCGAAAGCGCTGTGGCCGCATCAGGACTTCATCGATCAGTGCAAAGCCTTCGCCGAAGAGAGCGGTGCGCGCATCACCATCACCGAAGACCCGAAAGCCGCGGTCAAGGGCGTGGACTTCATTCACACTGACATCTGGGTGTCGATGGGTGAGCCGGTGGAAGCGTGGGACGAGCGCATCGAGCAACTGCTGCCGTACCAGGTCAATGCCGACATGATGAAGGCCTCGGGCAACCCGCGCGTGAAGTTCATGCACTGCCTGCCGGCGTTCCACAACAGCGAAACCAAGGTCGGCAAGGACATCGCCGCACGCTATCCGCACCTGGCCAACGGCGTCGAAGTGACTGAAGAAGTCTTCGAATCGCCGGCCAACATCGCCTTCGAGCAAGCGGAAAACCGTATGCACACCATCAAGGCTATTCTGGTGTCGGCGCTGGCGGATGTCTGAGGCTGAACACTTGCTGATGATCGTTCCCACGGTCCCCGTGGGAACGATCATCAGGGAGATCAGATTGCCCGCCCCTATTTAGAAGGACTGCACTATGCGTATCGTCATTGCTCTGGGCGGTAACGCCCTGCTCCGCCGGGGTGAGCCCATGACCGCGGACAACCAGCGCGCGAACATCCGGATCGCCACCGAACAGATCGCCAAGATTCATCCCGGCAACCAACTGGTGATTGCCCACGGCAATGGTCCGCAGATCGGCCTGTTGTCGCTGCAAGCGGCGGCCTACAGCCAGGTTTCGCCTTACCCGCTGGACGTACTCGGCGCCGAAACCGACGGCATGATCGGCTACATCATCGAACAGGAACTGGGCAACCTGCTGGACTTCGAAGTGCCCTTCGCCACCCTGCTGACCCAGGTCGAAGTCGACCCCAACGACCCGGCGTTCCAGGCCCCCAGCAAACCGATCGGTCCGGTCTATTCCAAGGCCGACGCCGAGAAACTCGCCGCCGAGAAAGGCTGGGCCATCGCCCCGGACGGCGACAAGTTCCGGCGCGTGGTCGCCAGCCCGAAACCCAAACGTATCTTCGAAATCCGCCCGATCAAGTGGCTGCTGGAAAAAGGCAGCATCGTGATCTGCGCCGGTGGTGGCGGCATCCCGACGATCTACGACGCCAACGGCAAACTGCAGGGTGTGGAAGCGGTGATCGATAAAGACCTGTGCTCGGCACTGCTGGCCGAACAGTTGGAAAGCGATCTGTTGGTGATCGCCACTGACGTCAATGCGGCCTTTATCGATTTCGGCAAGCCCACCCAGAAAGCCATCGCCCAGGCTCACCCCGATGAAATGGACAAACTCGGCTTCGCCGCCGGCTCCATGGGACCAAAGGTCCAGGCGGCCTGCGAGTTCGCCCGCCATACTGGGAAAGTCGCGGTAATCGGTTCACTCTCGGACATCGAAGCGATCATCCAGGGCAAGGCCGGCACCCGTATCAGCACAGCGACGCCTGGCATCAGTTATCAATAGAAAGAAACGAGTAGAAAGAAACGCAGGGGGGCAGGCGTGAGGTCTGCCCTGATTCAATGCCTTTGAAGGAGAGACGCCAATGGCTACGTTCGAACCCGGACACCTGCACATCGAGCGCCATGCGCTGAACAAGGACGATTACAGCTACAACCTGCACATTGAATACAAAATTGCTCAGGATCCCAAGGAAGGCCAAGGCATGCTCTTTAAGCTGCGTGGTTCGGTCGAGGGCAAGGAGCTGAATAATGAAGAGTTTTATCTGCCCAAGGACCAGGCCTTCGACTTTGCCCGCCACGCCACGCGCATCGCGCAAAAGTACGGCATGCCCAAGACCGCCAACATCGGCGCCATGCACAAGTACTACGACGAAATGTTTGAAGACGTGCGGGCCCAACTCGACGTCAAATCCGGCGACCCGGTCAAACCTGAACACCTGGGATAAAACGGTGAACGCTGAACCTGTGGGAGCGGGGCTTGCCCGCTCCCACAGGAGATCATCGTTGTCATGAAGTCCTGTACAGGATTTCACCATTGGCCCGCCCCAAGGCATACTTGCCACCCTCCGCACTCCAGAACCAAACCGCCCCATGCGCATCCACGTCAGTTTCATCGACCGCGTCGGTATCACCCAGGAAGTCCTGGCTCTGCTCGGTGGGCGCAATCTCAATCTGGATGCGGTGGAAATGGTGCCGCCCAACGTCTACATCGACGCCCCGACCTTGAGCCCGGCCGTGCTCGAAGAGCTGCGCGATGCGCTGTTCAACGTGCGTGGTGTACAAGCGGTGACGGTGGTCGACATCCTTCCCGGCCAACGCCGTCACTTGCAGCTCGATGCGCTACTCGCCGCCATGACCGACCCGGTGCTGGCCCTGGACAGCGCCGGCAAGGTGCTGCTGGCCAACCCGGCACTGATTGCCCTGTACGGTCGCGAACCGGCGGGTGAAAGCATCAGCGAGCTGTTTGCCGACCCGGTGCTGCTCGACACATTGCTGGAAAACGGCTTCCGCCTGCCGCTGCGCGAGATCACCGTCAACGGTCAAACCCTGCTGCTGGATGCCACGCCGATCACCGACGCCGGCGCCCTGCTGACCCTGTATCAACCGAACCGCATCGGTGAACGCCTCTCGGCGCTGCACCACGATCACGCTGAAGGTTTCGATGCGCTGCTCGGCGAATCCCCGGCGATTCGTACGCTCAAGGCCCGCGCCCAGCGCGTCGCAGCCCTCGATGCACCGTTGCTGATCCAGGGTGAAACCGGCACCGGCAAAGAACTGGTGGCCCGCGCCTGCCACGCCATCAGCGCCCGCCACAGTTCGCCGTTCCTGGCCTTGAACTGCGCGGCATTGCCGGAAAACCTCGCCGAAAGCGAACTGTTCGGCTACGCCCCCGGCGCTTTCACCGGGGCGCAACGGGGCGGCAAGCCGGGGCTGATGGAACTGGCCAACCAGGGCACGGTATTTCTCGACGAGATCGGTGAAATGTCGCCGTATTTGCAGGCGAAACTGCTGCGCTTTCTCAACGACGGCAGCTTCCGTCGGGTTGGCGGCGATCGCGAAGTGAAGGTCAACGTGCGGATCCTCAGCGCGACCCATCGCGACCTGGAAAAAATGGTCAGCGAAGGCACTTTCCGCGAAGACCTGTTCTATCGCCTCAACGTGCTGAATGTCGAAGTCCCGCCCCTGCGCGAGCGCGGCCAGGACATTTTGCTGCTGGCGCGTTACTTCATGCAGCAGGCCTGCGCGCAGATCCAGCGCCCGGTCTGTCGCCTGGCCCCCGGCACTTACCCGGCGCTGCTGGGCAATCGCTGGCCAGGCAACGTACGGCAATTGCAGAACGTGATCTTCCGCGCCGCGGCGATTTGCGAAAGCAGCCTGGTGGACATCGGCGACCTCGACATCGCCGGCACCTCTGTGGCGCGCCAGAGCGACATTGAGGTCGACAGCCTCGAACAGGCCATGGAAGCGTTCGAGAAGGACCTGCTGGAAAAGCTCTACGTCAGCTACCCCTCGACCCGCCAACTGGCCAGCCGCCTGCAAACCTCCCACACCGCGATTGCCCATCGGTTGCGCAAGTACGGGATTCCCAACAAGCCCCTGTAGAAACGCAATGCCGTTCACTTAAGGAAGTATTGAGTCAGAGAGACCTGTGGCGAGGGAGCTTGCTCCCGCTTGAGTGCGCAGCACTCACAAAAATCGGCAATGGTTGTCAGATTTTTGGGGCCGCTACGCAGCCCAGCGCGAGCAAGCTCGCTCGCCACAAAAGGTAGGCATGACTGAAGAGTGTGTTTAAGTGAACAGCATTACTGTAGGAGCGAGGCTTGCCCGCGAAGAGGCCCTCAACTCCGCTAAAAGCTTCGCGGGCAAGCCTCGCTCCTACATAAAAGGTTTCTTCAGGGATTACCGGGAAAAACCCATTAAAAGCGACCTCCATCTGTACTGAAAGCGCTACAGTGGAATGATATCAATACACCCCATCCTGATCACCGCTGTCCAAGGCTTTGATCCACCTAGGCTTTTTTCTTTGCTTCAGGCTGTAGCGATTTCGCTACAGCTGCAGAAATATAACGGCTTACGAAAACTTATAAGTTATTGTTTTTAAACATAAAAATAACATTGGCCGCCTTTTTGCTTAGTAACCTCCTATAAAGCAGGGTTTTTGCCCCTGCATTCCATCGCGTCCACCAGACGAGTCTGGCCCCTTTAGGAGTTTCCATGAGCGAGTTGCGTTTTACTGAAGATCACGAATGGCTGCGCACCGAAGCTGACGGCACCGTTACGGTCGGCATCACCGCTTTCGCACAGAACGCACTGGGCGACGTGGTTTTCGTACAACTGCCTGAGCTGCAGTCCTACGACAAAGGCGCAGAAGCCGCCACCGTGGAGTCGGTAAAAGCTGCCAGCGGCGTGTACATGCCTCTGGACGGAGAAGTGGTCGAGACCAACCCGGCCCTCGATAACAGCCCTGAACTGGTCAACGAAGATCCGCTGGGCGAAGGCTGGTTCTTCCGCTTCAAGCCAACCGACGCCTCGGCTGTCGGCCAACTGCTGGATCRAGACGCTTACGACCGTCTGATCAAAGCCCAAGCCTGAGGAGCGCCGACATGACTCAAGTCAATCTGACGACCGCCAACGAATTCATCACCCGCCACATCGGCCCGCGTGCAGGCGACGAGCAAGCCATGCTCAACAGCCTCGGTTTCGACTCCCTGGAAGCCCTGAGCGCCAGCGTCATTCCCGACAGCATCAAAGGCACCAGCGTCCTCGGTCTCGAAGACGGCCTGAGCGAAGCCGATGCCCTGGCGTTGATCAAATCCATCGCCGGTAAAAACCAGCTGTTCAAGACTTACATCGGTCAGGGCTACTACGGCACTCACACGCCGTCGCCGATCCTGCGCAACCTGCTGGAAAATCCGGCCTGGTACACCGCCTACACCCCGTACCAACCAGAAATTTCCCAGGGTCGTCTCGAAGCGCTGCTGAACTTCCAGACCCTGATCAGCGACCTGACCGGCCTGCCGATCGCCAACGCCTCGCTGCTGGACGAAGCCACCGCTGCTGCTGAAGCCATGACGTTCTGCAAACGCCTGAGCAAGAACAAAGGCAGCCACGCCTTCTTCGCCTCCGTTCATTGCCACCCGCAAACCCTCGACGTTTTGCGCACCCGTGCCGAGCCTTTGGGCATCGACGTTGTGGTGGGCGACGAGCGTGAACTGACCGACGTGACGCCATTCTTCGGCGCGCTGCTGCAATACCCGGCGAGCAACGGTGACGTCTTCGATTACCGCGAACTGACCGAACGCTTCCACGCGGCGAATGCGCTGGTCGCGGTCGCTGCTGACCTGCTGGCCCTGACCGTGCTGACCCCGCCGGGCGAGTTCGGCGCCGACGTGGCCATCGGCAGCGCGCAACGCTTCGGTGTTCCGCTGGGCTTCGGTGGCCCGCACGCGGCGTACTTCTCCACCAAGGATGCGTTCAAGCGCGACATGCCGGGCCGTCTGGTCGGCGTTTCCGTGGACCGTTTCGGCAAGCCGGCCCTGCGCCTGGCCATGCAGACCCGCGAGCAACACATCCGTCGCGAGAAAGCCACCAGCAACATCTGCACCGCCCAGGTGCTGTTGGCCAACATCGCCAGCATGTACGCCGTATACCACGGCCCGAAAGGCCTGACGCAGATCGCCAATCGCATTCATCACCTGACCGCGATCCTCGCCAAAGGCTTGAGCGCACTGGGCCTGAGCGTCGAGCAAGCCAGCTTCTTCGACACCTTGACGATCAAAACCGGCGCGCAAACAGCTGCCCTGCACGACAAGGCCCATGCGCAGAAAATCAATCTGCGCGTGGTCGATGCTGAGCGTCTGGGTCTGTCCCTCGACGAAACCAGCAGCCAGGCTGACGTCGAAACCCTGTGGAACCTGCTGGCCGACGGCAAGGCACTGCCGGACTTCGCTGCCCTCGCCGCCTCGGTCCAAAGCACCCTCCCGGCCGCACTGGTTCGCCAATCGCCAATCCTCAGCCACCCGGTGTTCAACCGTTATCACTCCGAAACCGAGCTGATGCGCTACCTGCGCAAACTGGCGGACAAGGACCTGGCCCTGGATCGCACCATGATCCCGCTGGGTTCCTGCACCATGAAACTCAACGCCGCCAGCGAAATGATCCCGGTGACCTGGGCTGAATTCGGTGCCCTGCACCCGTTCGCTCCGGCCGAGCAAAGCGCCGGCTATCAGCAACTGACCGATGAACTGGAAGCGATGCTCTGCGCCGCCACCGGTTACGACTCGATCTCCCTGCAACCGAACGCCGGTTCCCAGGGTGAATACGCCGGTCTGTTGGCGATCCGTGCCTACCACCAGAGCCGTGGCGAAGACCGTCGCGACATCTGCCTGATCCCGTCGTCCGCCCACGGCACCAACCCGGCCACCGCCAACATGGCCGGCATGCGTGTGGTTGTGACCGCGTGCGATGCCCGCGGCAACGTCGACATCGAAGACCTGCGCGCCAAGGCCATCGAGCACCGCGAACACCTCGCCGCGCTGATGATCACCTACCCGTCGACCCACGGTGTGTTCGAAGAAGGCATCCGTGAAATCTGCGGCATCATTCACGACAACGGCGGCCAGGTGTATATCGATGGCGCGAACATGAACGCCATGGTCGGCCTCTGCGCACCGGGCAAGTTCGGCGGCGACGTATCGCACCTGAACCTGCACAAAACCTTCTGCATCCCACACGGCGGTGGCGGCCCAGGCGTCGGCCCGATTGGCGTCAAGTCGCACCTGACGCCGTTCCTGCCGGGCCACGCCCAGATGGAACGCAAGGAAGGCGCGGTCTGCGCGGCACCGTTCGGCAGCGCGAGCATTCTGCCGATCACCTGGATGTACATTCGAATGATGGGTGGCGCCGGCCTCAAGCGCGCTTCGCAATTGGCGATCCTGAATGCCAACTACATTTCCCGTCGCCTCGAAGAGCACTATCCAGTGCTGTACACCGGCAGCAACGGTCTGGTGGCGCACGAATGCATCCTCGACCTGCGTCCGCTGAAAGACAGCAGCGGCATCAGCGTCGATGACGTGGCCAAGCGCCTGATCGACTTCGGCTTCCACGCCCCGACCATGTCGTTCCCGGTGGCCGGCACGTTGATGATCGAGCCGACCGAGAGCGAATCCAAGGAAGAACTGGACCGCTTCTGCGACGCCATGATCCGCATCCGCGAAGAAATCCGCGCGGTGGAAAACGGCACGCTGGACAAGGATGACAACCCGCTGAAAAACGCCCCGCACACCGCTGCGGAAATCGTCGGCGAGTGGACTCATCCGTACAGCCGCGAGCAAGCCGTTTACCCGGTAGCGTCGCTGATCGAAGCCAAGTACTGGCCACCGGTCGGTCGCGTCGACAACGTGTTTGGCGATCGCAACCTGGTCTGCGCCTGCCCGTCGATCGAAAGCTACGCTTGATCTAGGGGGGTGAGTTGCTCGCCCCCTTCAAGAACACCGCATTCTCTGTAGGAGCGAGGCTTGCCCGCGAAGGCGATTTCATATTCAGCATTGATGGTGGCTGATACAACGCCTTCGCGGGCAAGCCTCGCTCCTACGGTTTCATCTAACGCCTATAACAAGAAAACCGGAGAACAACCATGTCGTTAAGCGTGTTCGACCTGTTCAAAATTGGTATCGGCCCCTCCAGCTCCCACACCGTCGGCCCGATGCGTGCCGCTGCGCGCTTCGCCGAAGGTCTGCGCCGTGAAGGGCTGCTATCGGCAACTACCTGCGTCAAAGTCGAGCTCTACGGCTCGCTCGGCGCCACCGGCAAAGGCCACGGCAGTGACAAGGCCGTATTGCTGGGCCTGGAAGGCGAACACCCGGACACCGTGGACACCGAAACCGTCACTGCCCGCCTGCAAGAGATTCGCAGCAGCGGTCGCTTGAACCTGCTCGGTGAACACAGCATCGCGTTCAACGAGAAAGAACACCTGGCAATGATTCGTAAACCGTTGGCCTATCACCCCAACGGCATGATCTTTCGCGCGTTCGACGCAGCCGGCCTGCAAGTGCGCAGCCGCGAGTATTACTCGGTCGGTGGCGGGTTCGTCGTCGATGAAGACGCGGCCGGCGCCGACCGCATCGTTGAAGACGCCACGCCGCTGACCTTCCCGTTCAAAAGCGCCAAGGACTTGCTTGGTCACTGCAGCACCTACGGTTTATCGATCAGTCAGGTGATGCTGACCAACGAAAGCGCCTGGCGCCCGGAAGCGGAAACCCGCGCCGGACTGCTGAAGATCTGGCAAGTGATGCAAGACTGCGTCGCCGCCGGTTGCCGCAACGAAGGCATCCTGCCCGGTGGGCTGAAGGTCAAACGGCGGGCGGCGGCGCTGCATCGGCAACTGTGCAAAAACCCGGAATCGTCGCTGCGCGATCCACTGTCGGTACTGGACTGGGTCAACCTGTACGCCCTGGCGGTCAATGAAGAAAACGCCAACGGCGGACGCGTGGTCACTGCGCCCACCAATGGTGCAGCCGGCATTATCCCGGCGGTGCTGCATTACTACATGCGCTTCATCCCCGGTGCCAACGAAGACGGCGTGGTGCGTTTTCTACTGACGGCCGCTGCAATCGGCATTCTGTACAAGGAAAACGCCTCGATCTCCGGCGCCGAAGTCGGCTGTCAGGGTGAAGTCGGCGTTGCCTGTTCCATGGCGGCCGGCGCCTTGTGCGAAGTGCTCGGCGGTACGGTGCAGCAGGTGGAAAACGCGGCCGAAATCGGCATGGAACACAACCTCGGCCTGACCTGCGACCCGATTGGCGGACTGGTGCAAGTGCCTTGCATCGAGCGCAACGCCATGGGTTCGGTCAAGGCCATCAATGCGGTGCGCATGGCCCTGCGTGGCGACGGTCAGCACTTCGTCTCCCTCGACAAGGTCATCCGCACCATGCGCCAGACCGGCGCCGACATGAAAAGCAAATACAAGGAAACCGCCCGTGGCGGTTTGGCGGTCAACATTATCGAGTGCTGATGCGCGCATCTGCACTATTTTCAGGAGCTGTATATGTCCACCGAACAACTGTTGAAGACCCCGTTGCACGCACTGCACCTCGAACTCGGCGCCCGCATGGTGCCGTTCGCCGGTTATGACATGCCGGTGCAATACCCGTTGGGCGTGATGAAAGAACACCAGCACACCCGTGATCAGGCCGGGCTGTTCGATGTCTCGCACATGGGCCAGATCCGCCTGACCGGCGCCAACGCCGCCAAAGCCCTGGAAACCCTGGTGCCGGTGGACATCATCGACCTGCCGGTGGGCATGCAGCGCTACGCGATGTTCACCAACGAGGCCGGTGGCATCCTCGACGACCTGATGGTCGCCAACCTCGGTAACGACGAACTGTTCCTGGTGGTCAACGCCGCCTGCAAGGACCAGGACCTGGCGCACCTGCGCAAGCACATCGGCGACCAGTGCACCATTGAACCGCTGTTCGAAGAGCGTGCCCTGCTCGCTCTGCAAGGCCCGGCTGCCGTCACCGTGCTCGCACGCCTGGCACCGGAAGTTGCGAAGATGACCTTCATGCAGTTCACCCGCGTGAAACTGTTGGGCGTGGACTGCTTTGTCAGCCGTTCGGGCTACACCGGCGAAGACGGTTACGAAATCTCCGTGCCGGCGGCCAACGCCGAAGCGCTGGCTCGCGCCCTGCTTGCCGAACCGGAAGTCGCGGCCATCGGCCTCGGCGCCCGCGATTCCCTGCGCCTGGAAGCCGGTCTGTGCCTGTACGGCCACGACATGAACACCGAAACCACGCCGATCGAAGCAAGCCTGCTGTGGGCCATCTCCAAGCCTCGACGTGCCGATGGTGCGCGGGCCGGCGGCTTCCCTGGCGCCGAAACCGTGTTCGCCCAACAGCAAACCGGTGTCAGCCGCAAGCGCGTTGGCCTGCTGCCGCAGGAACGTACACCGGTGCGTGAAGGTGCAGAGATCGTCAACGAAGCTGGCGAAATCATCGGCAGCGTTTGCAGCGGCGGCTTCGGTCCGACCTTGGGCGGCCCTTTGGCCATGGGTTACCTCGACAGCGCTTATACCGTTTTGGAAACGCCAGTTTGGGCCATTGTGCGTGGGAAAAAGGTGCCTTTGCTTGTAAGCAAAATGCCATTTGTTCCACAACGCTACTATCGTGGCTGATTGACTGTTTCTATAAGTAACGCGGTTGCGTTAACAGTGCACTAATCTGTAACGCAACCGCCATAAAATAGTGCATACGTTTCGTTTATGAACGCTACTTATAACAATCGAAAAGCAATGAACAACTCGATCGAATAAGCCCGCACTAGTGACCACTCTAATTGCCATCAACCTGAGGAAATCCGGGCCTTCGCGGGGCTTGTTTTTTCTCCCGTAGTTGGCGTAGAGTTTGTTCACTGTGTTTGCATGGGTCGCTTGGAAATCGTGACCTGGGCAGTAGCCTACAAGTTAGCTACATCCCGTTCGACGTCTTCTTACTCTCCTGCAACCAGCCCCAGTACTCTTTCACGAGAAGGAGACTGTCATTCATTTTTGCGTCAAAGGAAATAAGAAATGTCCCAACGTCAGAGCGGTACCGTCAAGTGGTTTAACGACGAGAAAGGTTTTGGTTTTATCACTCCAGAAAGCGGTCCGGATCTGTTCGTGCATTTCCGCGCTATTCAGGGCAACGGCTTCAAGAGCCTGAAAGAAGGCCAGAAAGTGACGTTCGTTGCTGTGCAAGGCCAGAAAGGCATGCAGGCTGACGAAGTACAAGCAGAAGGCTAATCTTCTGTTACGAAAAAGCCCCTGATGCTGACATCAGGGGCTTTTTTGTGCGCGCAAATCCGTAAAATGGCTTCTTTTTTCCGTTCTGAGGCAGCCATGTCGAAACACCTGCTCAACCCCCAAGGCGACTTTCCCGCCGCAGGCCTGGGTCGTCGCCTGGCAGCGATGTTCTACGACTTCCTGCTGTGCACCGCGCTGCTGATCGTCACCAGCGGCATCTACAAGATGATCCAGATGGCGATCATCGGCGAAGACCGGATGCGCACCCTGACCGAGGCCGGCGCCCTGGACGGTGACCCACTGCTGTCGACGGTTCTGCTGTTTGTGCTGTTCGGCTTCTTCGCCAAGTTCTGGACCTGGTCGGGCCAGACCCTGGGCATGCAGGTGTGGTGCATCCGCGTACAAAACGCCGACGGCTCATCCATCAGCCTGTGGCAGGCGCTGCTGCGCTTTGTGGTGTCGATCGCGTCCTGGTTATGCCTCGGGCTGGGGTTCTTCTGGTCGCTGTTCGACAAGCAGAAGCGCAGCTGGCACGACATCTATTCCAACACCCAGTTGGTGCGGATTCCGAAGAAGACCAAATAATCCTCCAGATGCAAAAACGCCCCGATCAACCCGGGGCGTTTTTTTTGGCTCACTGCCAACGAATCAGGCGTTACCCGCCAGCTTCATCCGCGCCGCCTGCGTGAAATCGAGCATGCGCTTCAACGGCCGAATCGCCTGCGGAATCAACGCCGGATCGACGAAGATCTCGTTGGTCCCCTCCTTCAAGCTCTTCAGCGTGCGTTCAAGGGTGTTCATCGCCATCCACGGGCAATGCGCGCAACTGCGGCAAGCCGCGCCGTTACCGGCCGTTGGCGCTTCGATAAAGACCTTGTCCGGGCACAGCTGCTGCATCTTGTAGAAGATGCCGCGGTCGGTGGCAACGATCAGGGTCTTGTTCGGCAGGCTTTGCGCAGCAGCGATCAGCTGACTGGTGGAACCCACCGCATCGGCCAATTCGATCACGGCGGTCGGCGACTCCGGGTGCACCAGAATGGCCGCGTCCGGGTACAGCGCTTTCATGTCTTCGAGCTGCTTGGCCTTGAACTCTTCGTGAACGATGCAGGCACCATCCCACAGCAGCATGTCGGCGCCGGTCTGGCGCTGGATGTAAGTCCCCAGGTGCTTGTCCGGGCCCCAGATGATGGTTTCGCCGTTATCCATCAGGCTTTCGACGATTTCCAGCGCGCAACTTGAAGTCACCACCCAATCCGCCCGGGCTTTGACTGCTGCCGAGGTGTTGGCATATACCACCACCGTGCGTTCCGGGTGCTGATCGCAGAACGCCGAGAACTCGTCCACCGGGCAACCCAGGTCCAGCGAGCAGGTCGCTTCCAGGGTTGGCATCAGCACACGTTTTTCAGGGTTGAGGATCTTGGCGGTTTCGCCCATGAATTTCACACCGGCGACCACTACGGTCTTGGCCGGGTGAGCATTGCCGAAGCGGGCCATCTCCAGAGAGTCGGAGACGCAGCCACCGGTTTCTTCGGCCAGGGCCTGAATGACTGGATCACAATAGAAGTGTGCAACCAGCACCGCGTCCTGAGCTTTGAGCTCGGCTGCGATGGCTGTGCGGTAATAAGCCTCTTCCTCGGCTGTCAGCGGCTTGGGCTGCTTGGCGTCGAGGTGGGCTTGAACCAGAAGGCGTTCGGAAATCTGCGTCATGTTCGCAAGACCTGCAGGCGCTTTCGCGCGAAAGTCGAGTATACACCCGGCTCCGGACCCTTCAGGGTACCGCCGGGAGAGTGAGTATTCATCAGGCATGGACAGCGTTGAAGCTGCGCAAGGCTACAGAATATCCGGCGGATGCAAAAGATGATTCTGACCTGCGTCACTCGGTGCGATCCCGGACCGGGACAACCTCAAATCGCGGGCAAAAAAAAACCCGGAAATCCTCACTTACGTGGGCCTTCCAGATTTTTTAAAATGGTGGGTCGTGTGGGATTCGAACCTACGACCAATTGGTTAAAAGCCAACTGCTCTACCAACTGAGCTAACGACCCGCTGTGTGGTGGCGCGTATAATACTGATTTTTAAGGACTATTCAACACCTAATTTGAAATAAATCAAAAATAAGGTGTCGGGTCGCTGATTCCGGCCGCCGCAAAGCCTTCTGCACGCAGACGGCAGCTGTCGCATTTACCGCAAGCACGGCCGTTATCGTCCGCCTGATAGCAGGAAACGGTCAGCCCGTAATCGACGCCAAGCTTCACGCCCGCCTGAACGATCTGCGCCTTGCTCAGGTTCTGCAGGGGCGCCTGGATACGGAAGCCATTCCCTTCTACACCGGCCTTGGTCGCCAGATTAGCCATGAGCTCGAAGGCTTCGATGAACTCGGGACGGCAATCCGGGTAACCGGAATAATCCACCGCGTTTACACCGATAAAGATGTCACGCGCACCCAGCACTTCGGCCCAACCCAACGCCAGGGACAGAAACACCGTGTTGCGCGCCGGCACATAGGTCACCGGAATGCCTTCGCTCGGCGCCTCCGGTACGTCGATGGAACTGTCGGTCAGGGCCGAGCCGCCGATACCGTTCAGGTTCAGGCCGATCACCTTGTGCTCGATCACACCCAAGTCGCGGGCAACACGCTCGGCGGCCTGCAGTTCGGCACGGTGGCGCTGACCGTAATCGAAGCTCATGGTGTAGCAGCTGTAGCCTTCGGCACGGGCCATGGCCACGACCGTCGCCGAGTCCAGGCCGCCGGACAGCAGGATGACCGCACGTTTTTCAGCAGTGTTCAGTTGTTCAGTCATTTCAGCGCCCCGGCTCGTCATTCCAAAGATATTTATGCAGCTGCAATTGCAGACGCACAGGCAGATTGTCCGCCACCACCCAGTCCGCCAGATCACGTGCATTCAGGTCATGGTGGCTCGGCGAGAACAGGACTTCGCCGGCACGCTCGTTCAAACCGTATTGAATCAGCTTGGACACGGCCCAGTCATAGTCTTCCCGCGAGCAGATGACAAACTTCACCTGATCGTTGGGCGTGAGCAGTTCGATGTTCTCGTAGCGGTTGCGGTGGGCTTCTTTCGAACCCGGGGTTTTCAGGTCGACGACGCGACTGACCCGTGGATCGACCGCCGAGATGTCCAGCGCGCCGCTGGTTTCCAGCGACACTTCGTAACCGGCGTCACACAACTGCTTGAGCAAGGGAATGGCATTGGGTTGCGCCAAGGGCTCACCGCCCGTGACGCAGACGTAACGTGGGCGAAAACCGGCCACTTGCTCGAGGATGTCGTCGAGCGTGCGGAGGGTGCCGCCAGTGAACGCGTAGGCGCTGTCGCAGTATTGGCAACGCAATGGGCAACCGGTCAGGCGCACAAAAACAGTGGGCAGCCCGGCAGTCCGCGTTTCACCCTGCAACGAGTAGAAAACTTCGGTGATTCTCAATGTGTCTTGCATAGTCGCCACGGGCGTAACAGCTAAACAGGCTGTCCGCCTCCGTCAGGCACTTCAAGGAACCCCGCCAACGCGCAGATCCCAAAAAGCGTGTTTCATAAAAAGGGCATGAATTCTAACGAAAAAACCCGCGACAAGCGCGGGTTTCTTCAAAACGGGCTAAACAGGCTTACATGCGCTGCAAGTCCCGTTGCGCCAGCTGAGCGGCGGAAGTGCCCGGATATTGGGACACGACCTGTTGCAGAATGCCTTTGACCCGGTCGGTATGACCGAGACGACGCTCTACATCAGCGAGCTTGTACAGCGAATCAGGCACTTTGGGGTGCTTGGGGTACAACTGCGAAACCTTGGCAAATGCCTGACCCGCACCTTGCAGATCGCCTTTGGCCAGGTTCACTTCCCCCAACCAGTACTGGGCATTGCCCGCGTATTGGCTGTTCGGGTATTTGCGCAGGAATGCGGCGAAAGCCTGGCTGGCCTTGTCGAAATCCTTGGCTTTGATCAGGTCGAAGGCTGCATCGTAATACAGTTTTTCCTTCGCCGGGTCAGCCGGTTCGCCACCCGCGGCCGGGGCTTGAGCGGCAGCCGCTCCCGCACCTGCGCCGGCTGCTGCACCGGGGGCATTCAAATTGCCACCGGCGGAAGAATTATCAGGAGTCGCGGCTGGTGCAACGCCGGTTCCTATGCGCCGATCAAGATCCTGATATCGCTCCAGGTTCTCTTGCTTCATGCGCGCTACATCATTTTGCAGAACTTCAATGATGCCTTGTTGGCGCGAGATCTGCTCCTGCATCGATTGCAGTTGGTTGAACAGCTCGCCCTGTGCCGAGACAGGGGCCGAAACCCCTCCCCCGGCATAGGCGCCGTTCGTACCGTAACCTGCAGGCGGATAACTGCTCCCGCTATTGTTATAGCCGGAGTTGTCCTCGACCACAGGAACCGCAGCCCACACCGCAAGCGGTGCGAGACTGAGAGCCAAAATAGTTACAGCACGACGGCACGTTCGCATGACGAATTACTTACGCAGTTCGACGCGACGGTTTTGAGCCCAGGACTGCTCGTCGTTGCCGGTAGCAACTGGACGCTCTTCGCCGTAGGAAACCAGTTCCAGCTGAGCTGGGGAAACACCTTGCAGTACCAGGTAGCGCTGAACGGCTTTCGCACGACGCTCGCCCAGTGCCATGTTGTACTCACGAGTACCACGTTCGTCGGTGTTGCCTTCCAGAACAACGCGAGCGCCGTTTGCTTTCAGGTCTTTGGCGTGAACGTCCAGAGCGCGCATGGCTTCTGGCTTCAGGTCCGAGCTGTCGTATTCGAAGTAGAAGGTGGTGATTGCGCGCAGAGCAGCTTCTTCGCTCAGGGAGCCGTCAACTGCACCAGTGTTAGCGCCGTAACCAGCGTTTGGATCTACAGCGCCTTCACCGGCGTTGTCGCCGCCTTTGGACGAGCAACCTACAGCTACAGCCATGGCCAGAGCCAGCGCAGCAAATTTACCAAACTTCAGCATTTCCATCGTGAAACTCCTAATGAACCCCAGTGTGTTAAGTAAAACGTATAGCGCCGCGTCAGTTCAGGTAAGGGGACCAGGACGGTTCTCTGACTTCGCCTTGTGCGGTAGGAAGCGGGAGCCTCACGCGTCCATTAATGGACACGAGCATCAAGACTCCCCGGCCCTGCTGGCGGGTGGCGTAGATTACCATGGTGCCGTTGGGCGCAACAGTAGGAGACTCGTCCAGAGTGCTATCAGTGAGGATCTTTACACTACCGCGCTGCAAATCCTGGGCCGCCACCTTGAAGTTGGTGAAACCGTCCTGGCGGTGAATCATTACCAGGGTCTTTTCATCGGCCGACAGTTTAGGGTTGGCATTGTAGTTACCGATGAAGGTCACACGCTCCGCACCACCACCGCCTGCGCTGGTTTTATAGATCTGAGGCTTGCCGCCACGGTCAGAGGTGAAGTAGATGGTCGAACCATCCTTACCCCAGAACGGTTCGGTATTGATGCCAGGACCATTGGTGACACGGGTGATCTGACGCGACCCCAGGTTCATCACGTAGATGTCCGGGTTACCGTCTTTCGACAACACGAATGCCAGGCGATTGCCATCCGGCGACCAGGCTGGCGCGCCATTCAGGCCTTCGAAGTTGGTGATCTGCTCACGGCGACCGGTGTCGATGTTCTGCATGAAAATGCGTGGACGCTTCTGCTCGAACGACACGTAGGCAATGCGCTTGCCATCCGGTGCGAAACGCGGCGACAGGATTGGCTCGCGCGATTGCAGCAGCGTCACGGCACGGGCACCGTCGTAGTCCGAACGTTGCAGTGTGTAGCGAGTGTTCTTCTCAGAGAAACGCTCGGCCGTCACGTACAGCAGACGCGTCGAGAACGCACCTTTGATACCAGTGAGTTTTTCGAACGACTGGTCGGAGATGTAGTGCGCCATGTCGCGCAGTTGATCGACGCCGCCCGACACGCTGCCGGTCAGCACTTGCTGCTCGGTGGCGACGTTGAACAGTGCGTACTGCACCTGCAGGCGACCGCCCGCCGGAACAATGCTGCCGACCATGACGTACTGGGCACCCACCGCCTTGAAGTCACGGTAGATGATTTCGCTGGCCTGGCTTGGCTGGCTGATCATGTTCTGCTTTGGAATCGGCGCGTAGTAACCCGAATTGCGCAGGTCGTTACCGATAATCTCAGCCATGTCGTCCGGCAGCACGCTACCGCCCTGGAAGCCGAAAGGCACAACGGCAATTGGAGTTGCCTGGGAGCTGCCACTGCTGACCAGGATATTTTTTTCATCTGCCGTGGCCAGTCCTGCAAAGCAGAACATGACTACAAGCAGTCCTCGAAGAAGGTTTCTCACAAGGCTAGATCCTCAGGTGTGAATGTCATCTTGAATGAACGATAGGGTGCGAAATCAGCTGGCTTCAGACCCTGCATTTCGGTCAATCGACCAATATTTTTTACAGCCGCGACTGCAGAACTGTCGAACGGCGCGTCACCGCTGGAATGAGCAACCGAAACACCGGAGATCGTTCCGTCAGGGAGCATGTTGATTTGCAGAATCACCTTCATGCCCTTGCGGGCCGACGGTGGCTGCGCCCAACCTTCAGATGCTCGCGAACGAATCAGATCATCAAAGTTGCCCGCGGTTTCATCGCCTTGCTCATCCGCCAAAGCCTGCTGACGCTCGGTCTTATCGGACAGCAAGTCAGCCAGAGCCTGAGCCTTCTTGTCCTCTACCGATTTGCGAGCCGCATCCTGCGCTTTCTTCTTCGCGGCATCGGCAGTCGCTTTCTTCTTCGCGTCTTCGGCGAT
>NZ_JBFTML010000057.1:0-30111 GCF_056396925.1 Pseudomonas sp. 05N433
CAAGTGAGGCTTGCCGGGGCGTACCGCGGTGCGGAGGGTTTGCCCATCCAGGTTGACGGTACGAAATACGAACGGTTGCGGCATGCACGAAGCCCTGTAGGTTTCAAGTGAGGCTTGCCGGGGCGTACCGCGGTGCGGAGGGTTTGCCCATCCAGGTTGACGGTACGAAATACGAACGGTTGCGGCATGCACGAAGCCCTGTAGGTTTTAAACGCTGATCGGGCCATCCCGGGCCGTCGCAGAATGTTCGAGGCTGGCCTCGAGGCTGATTAATGACAATCGCGGCACCTCCCAGTGCCGCGGACTGCGAGTTGTTTGAAGCTCAACGTTCGTGCACATACGTGCCTGGCGACGCCTCACCCGCGGGATAGGCCTTGTTGCCAAGGTTGGCGGGGGACTTCTTCAGTTTGCCCGAGCGTTCGGCCTGCCACGCCTGCCAATGCAACCACCAGGAGTCGGTGTGCTTGGTGGAATTTTCCATCCAGTCCTCGGCCTTGACCGGCATGTCGGTGCTGGTCATGTAGCGTGCTTTCGGATTGCCCGGCGGGTTCAGAATGCTCTGGATATGTCCGCTGCTGGACAGCACGAACTCGACCTTGCCGCCGAACAGTTGTGCCGACTTGTAGCAGGACTTCCACGGGGTGATGTGATCGTTGGTGCCAGCCAGGGAAAAGATGTCGGCATCGACCTGTTTGAGGTCGATCGGTGTGCCGCACACTTCCAGTGCATTGGGGCGGATCAGTGGGTTGTTTTTGAACATCTCGATCAGGTCGCCGTGGAAGGCGGCCGGCAGGCGAGTGGTGTCGTTGTTCCAGAACAGAATGTCGAACACCGGTGGCTCGTTGCCCAACAGGTAGTTGTTGACCCAGTAGTTCCAGATCAAGTCGTTGGGACGCATCCAGGCGAAGACTTTCGCCATGTCGCGACCTTCCAGCACACCGGCCTGGTAGGAGTGGCGCTTGGCGGCTTCGAGGGTCTGCTCGTCGACGAACAGGGCCACGTCGCTGTCGAGGGTGGTGTCGAGCACGCTGACCAGCAGCGTCAGGGCGTTTACTTTCTTCTCGCCGATCGCTGCGTAATGACCCAGCAGCGCGGTGCAGGTAATGCCGCCGGAGCAGGCACCGAGCATGTTCACGTCTTTGCTGCCGGTGATCGCGGTGACCACGTCGACCGCTTCCTTGAGCGCTTCGATGTAGGTCGACAGACCCCACTCGCGTTGTTCCTTGGTCGGGTTGCGCCAGCTGACGATGAACGTCTGCATGTTGTTGCGCAGGCAGAAGCGCGCCAGGCTTTTGTCCGGGCTGAGGTCGAAAACATAGAACTTGTTGATTTGCGGCGGCACCACCAGCAGTGGGCGTTCATGCACTTGCTCGGTGATCGGCTTGTACTGGATCAGCTCCAGCACGTCGTTGCGAAAGACCACCGCGCCTTCGGTCACACCCAGGCTCTTGCCGACTTCGAACGCGCCCATGTTGACCTGGCTCGGCATCCCGCCGTTGTGGATCAGATCCTTGGCCAGATGAGAGAGGCCGTCGAGCAGGCTTTTGCCGCCGGTTTCGAAGAAGCGTTTGACCGCCGCCGGGTTGGCTGCCGTGTTGGTCGGGGCCATGGCTTCGGTCATGAGGTTGATCACGAAATGCCCGCGAGCGACGTCCTTGGGCGAGAGATTGCTCTTATCGATCCAGGTGTGGAGCTCCTTGCGCCACGCCAGATAAGTTTGCAAATAACGTTTGTAGAGAGGGTTCTGGCTCCAGGCCGGGTCGAGGAAACGGCGGTCGTCGCTTTGCGGTTGAAGCTCGGATTTTCCGAACAGCACGTTCTTGAGTTCGATGCCGAAATGGGCGACGTGCCTGGCACTGTGGATGGGTTGTCTGATGGCCTGGGTCAGCACCATTCGGGCAGAGCCCAGTAGATCCTTTCTACGCAGCCCAACAACAGGATTCAGTCCCAAGGTATTTTCTGAAGCCTGGAATTTCAGGTCATCGTTTTGCTTGTTACTCATCTACGACGCTCCATTGTCCTGAGGCGAGTACCTGAGCCCAGCTGTGTAGTCACACAGCAAACGCCAGGTACTACTGCTCGGGGTGACCGTTAATTGCGCATAGCTACAAATGCACGGAACTTGCCAGCTCCATTGGTTACCCGAGTTTAATTTTTTTCGCAAGCGGGCCAATCGTTGACCCGGCAGCCAAGCATTCAAACAGATGGAATTAGAAAATGCCCTCTAAATACCTCGAGGCCTGACCTAGAGCATCAGCTTGACGACCGACTCGTTCGGATCACGGGTCTTTCCAGCCGCTTTGAGTTCGGCAAGATAATCGTTCCACAGATCCTCTTGGCGCACCGCCAACTGGTACAGATATTCCCAGGTGAACAGGCCGCTGTCGTGGCCGTCGTCGAAGGTCAATTTCAGTGCGTACTGACCGGCTGGTTCGACCTTGCTCAGGCCTACGCCGATCTTGCCAAATTGCAGGATAGGTTTGCCGTGGCCCTGGACCTCGGCGGAAGGAGAGTGCACACGAAGGAATTCTGCGGGCAGGTGATACTCCTCGCCGGACGCGTATTTGAGCGTCAGGGTTTTCGAGGCTTTGTGCAGTTTGATGTCGGTGGGGAGTTGGGTCGTCATGGGGCCGATCTTCCGTCTGTATGAAGGCCCTGTGTCGGCGGGTGACCTGTGGCGAGGGAGCTTGCTCCCGCTCGGCTGCGTAGCAGTCGTAAATCCGGCGAATGAGGTCTTGTAGATAAACCGCATTCACCGACTTTGGGGCCGCTTCGCGACCCAGCGGGAGCAAGCTCCCTCGCCACGGAAGCCCGCTCACACAGAATGAGACCTACAGGATATAACGGGACAGGTCTTCGTTCTGCGCCAATTCGCCCAAGTGGCTGTTGACGTAATCGGCATCGATCAGGATCGCCTTTTCGTCATGGGTGCTGGCCAGATCGCCGGCGCTGAACGACACCTCTTCAAGCAGACGCTCCAGCAAGGTGTGCAGGCGACGGGCGCCGATGTTCTCGGTCTTCTCGTTGACCTGCCAGGCAATCTCGGCAATACGCTTGATGCCGTCCGGCTGGAACTCGATGAGCAGCCCTTCGGTTTTCAGCAGCGCGCAATACTGCTCGGTGAGAGAGGCATGCGGTTCGCTGAGGATACGCTCGAAATCTTCCGGGCTCAGGGCCTTGAGTTCGACCCGAATCGGCAGGCGACCTTGCAGCTCCGGCACCAGATCACTCGGCTTGCTCAGGTGGAATGCGCCAGAGGCGATGAACAGGATGTGGTCGGTCTTGACCATGCCCAGTTTGGTGTTGACGGTGCAGCCTTCGATCAGCGGCAGCAAGTCGCGCTGTACGCCTTCACGGGATACATCGACGCCACCGGTATTGCCGCGCTTGGCGACCTTGTCGATTTCGTCGATGAACACGATGCCGTGCTGTTCGACAGCTTCCAGCGCCTTGGCCTTCAACTCTTCTTCGTTGACCAGGCGACCGGCTTCTTCGTCGCGAACCAGTTTCAGCGCTTCCTTGACCTTGAGCTTGCGGCTCTTGCGCTTGCCCTTGCCCATGTTGGCGAACAGGCTCTGCAACTGGTTGGTCATTTCTTCCATGCCCGGTGGCGCGGAGATATCGACGCCGGTGATTTCGGCGACTTCGATTTCGATCTCCTTGTCGTCCAGCTGACCTTCACGCAGGCGTTTGCGGAACAGCTGGCGGGTGTTGGAGTCCTGGGCCGGGGCGGCGTCTTCGTTGCTGAAACCCATGCGTGCCGGTGGCAGCAAGGCGTCGAGGATGCGTTCTTCGGCGGCGTCTTCGGCGCGGTGGCGAACCTTGGTCATTTCCTGTTCGCGCAGCAGCTTGATCGCCGCGTCCGCCAGATCACGAATGATCGATTCGACGTCGCGGCCGACATAGCCCACTTCGGTGAATTTGGTCGCTTCGACTTTGATGAACGGAGCGTTGGCGAGTTTGGCCAGGCGACGGGCGATCTCGGTTTTACCGACGCCGGTCGGGCCGATCATCAGAATGTTCTTGGGGGTGACTTCGACGCGCAGCTCTTCGGGCAGCTGCATCCGGCGCCAGCGGTTGCGCAAGGCAATGGCGACGGCGCGTTTGGCATCGTCCTGGCCGATGATATGGCGATTGAGTTCGTGGACGATTTCACGGGGGGTCATGGGCATAGTAATTGGCGGTCCTCAAGCAAAAGTGAGCCGTGGCGCTAGGCCAAGGCAGGCTTACTCAGCGAGATCCTGCTCCTCGATGGTGATGTTGTGGTTGGTGAACACGCAGATGTCGCCAGCGATGCCCAAAGCGGTTTCGACGATTTCCCGGGCCGACAGGTCGGTCTTTTTCAACAGCGCGCTGGCCGCAGCCTGGGCGTAGCCGCCGCCGGAACCCATGGCGATCAGGCCTTCTTCAGGCTCAACCACGTCACCGTTGCCGGTGATGATCAGAGAGGCATCCTTGTTGGCGACCGCGAGCATGGCTTCGAGGCGGCTGAGGGAGCGGTCAGTGCGCCATTCTTTGGCGAGTTCGACAGCGGCGCGAACCAGGTGGCCCTGATGTTTTTCGAGTTGGCCTTCGAAACGTTCGAAGAGGGTGAAGGCGTCAGCGGTAGCCCCGGCAAAACCGGCGATAACCTGACCGTGGTACAGGCGGCGAACTTTCTTCGCGTTGCCTTTCATCACGGTATTGCCGAGCGAAACCTGGCCGTCGCCGCCCATGACGACTTTGCCGTGGCGGCGAACTGAAACGATGGTGGTCAAGGGAGAGTCTCCACGCAGCGGGGCGAAAATGCCTTATGCCAACTCATATGGGGGTGGTGGAGCGTTTTTCAACTGTAGGACGCGGCGGGGGACGAGCGGTGGTGGGCAGGGATGAATGTGTTGTCTGTTCTGACGCCTTCGCGGGCAAGCCTCGCTCCTACAGAGATTTACGTGATCCTGTAGGAGCGAGGCTTGCCCGCGAAGAACGATGACGCAGTGTCCTTGACGAAATTAGCGGCTCTGGCGTTGTTGTAACAACAGGTTACTGAAGCCGCTGCCCGCCAGTTGCTTCTGGGCGGTGGTCAGTTGTTCGCGGTTGCTGAACGGGCCGACCAGCACCCGGTACCAGGTCTCGTCCTTCACCGTGCCGGATTCAACCGCCACGGCCTGACCCAGCAGGATGATCTGCGCCCGAACCTTGTCGGCATCGGCTTGCTTGCGGAACGAACCGGCCTGCAGGAAGAACTTGGTCACCGGCGCCGCTTTAGCCACCGGTGGCGCTGGCGGCGGAGTGATGCCGGCCAATGCCGCCTGAGCCCGGGCGGTGTCGATCTTCGCCGCTTCCGCAGGCGTCACCGGCGTGGTCGGCACGGCCGGCACCTGTGGCGTCGGCAGGGTTTTCTCCGGTACCGCATCCGGCGGCACGATCACTTCCGATTCCGGCAGCAAGGTGTAGAAGTCGTACTTCGGCTTCACCGGTTGCGTCGGGCTCGGCGGGGTCTTGTTGGCTTCGGCGATCTTGGTCGCTTTCTGCTGTTGCTCGACCTTCTCGCGCTTGACGCTGTCACTGCCCTTGCCCGGCTCCAGCTTCATCAGGAACACAATGAACGCGCCGACCGTCAGGCCGATGGCCATCCACAGCCAGCCCGGGATCGGTTGCTTTGCAGGAGCTTGGTAACGGCTGGCGCCACGCTTGGGTGCAGGTTTTTTCTTGGCAGCCAACTTACATACGCTCCAGAGTTTCCAGACCCAAGAGTTCCAGGCCTTGCTTGAGAGTGCGGCCGGTCAACGCAGCAAGGCGCAAACGGCTCTGCATTTGCGCCGGGGTATCGGCGCCGAGGATCGGGCAGTTCTCGTAGAAACTGGAGAACAGGCCGGCAACATCGTACAGGTAGGTGCAGAGAATGTGCGGCGTGCCTTTGTCGGACACGTTATTCAGGATTTCGCCGAACTGCGCCAGTTTCGCCGCCAGCTCATGTTCGTGCGGCGCTTCGAGGACGATTTGCCCTTCGACTTCGCTGAAGTCCTTGCCGAGCTTGCGGAACACGCCGGCCACTCGGGTGTAGGCGTACAGCAGGTACGGTGCGGTGTTGCCTTCGAAGTTCAGCATCAGGTCGAAGTTGAAGCTGTAGTCGCTGGTGCGGTGCTTGGACAGGTCGGCGTACTTCACCGCGCCAATGCCCACGACCTTGGCGATGTTGCGCAGCTCGTCTTCGGCCAACTCCGGGTTCTTCTCCTTCACCAGCGTGTAGGCGCGTTCCTGGGCTTCGGTCAGCAGGTCGATCAGCTTCACGGTGCCGCCGTCACGGGTTTTGAACGGGCGGCCATCGGCGCCGTTCATGGTGCCGAAGCCCATGTGTTCCATTTCCATCGGATGGGTCACGAAGCCGGCCTTGCGGGCGACGGCGAACACCTGCTGGAAGTGCAGGGCCTGGCGCTGGTCAACGAAGTACAGCGCGCGATCGGCTTTCAGCACGCCGCTGCGGTAGCGCACGGCCGCCAGGTCGGTGGTGGCATAGAGGTAGCCGCCATCGGCCTTGACGATGATCACTGGCAGCGGTTCGCCCTCGGCGTTCTTGAACTCGTCGAGGAACACGCACTGGGCGCCGTTGCTCTCGACCAGCATGCCTTTGGCCTTGAGGTCGTTGACCACGTTGATCAGGTCGTCGTTATAGGCGCTTTCACCCATCACGTCGGCCATGGTCAGTTTGACGTTCAGCAGTTCGTAGATTTTCTGGCAGTGGGACAGCGAGATGTCCTTGAACTTGGTCCACAGGGCCAGGCAGTCCGGGTCGCCGGCTTGCAGCTTGACCACCAGACCACGGGCGCGGTCGGCGAACTCTTCGGACTCGTCGAAGCGCTGCTTGGCGGCGCGGTAGAAGTTTTCCAGGTCCGACAGCTCGTCGCTGGTGATCGGGTTCTCCTGCAGATAAGCCATCAGCATGCCGAACTGGGTGCCCCAGTCGCCGACATGGTTCTGACGGATCACGGTGTCGCCGAGGAACTCCAGCACCCGGGCCACGCCGTCGCCGATGATGGTCGAGCGCAAGTGGCCGACGTGCATCTCTTTGGCCAGGTTCGGGGCCGACAGGTCAACCACGGTGCGCTGCACCGGGCCGGCCTTGCGTACGCCGATGTGGTCGTCGGCCAGGGCCGCGTCCAGGCGGGTCGCCAGGGCTTGGGTGTTCCGGAAGAAGTTCAGGAAGCCAGGGCCGGCGATTTCGGCTTTGGAGACGTTTTCGTCAGCCGGCAGCGCGGCGATGATTTTCTCGGCCAGGTCACGGGGTTTCATGCCGGCCGGTTTGGCCAGCATCATCGCGATGTTGCTGGCGAAGTCGCCGTGAGTCTTGTCACGGGAGTTTTCCACCTGGATCGCCGGCGACAGGCCTTCAGGCAACACACCTTCGTTGACGAGTTGGGTGATGGCTTGTTGGATCAGCTGGCGAATGGTGTCTTTCATGGTCTTCTCTTTCGACCGCAGGCGCGGCGGCGCTTCAGTGCGCTGGTGGAAAAACTGGGCATTATCCGTTGCGAAGACGGGCTTGCCAACTATAGCGGGCAGGTTATGGATATGTGGTGACAAATCGGCCGCCTTCGCGGGCAAGCCTCGCTCCTACAGAGGCAGTGTGCGGATCAGCAAGATCCGTTGTAAGAGCGAGGTCTGCCCGCGATGGCGATTTTGAAATCAATACAAATCGACCGGATCGACATCCAAAGACCAACGCACTGCCCGCCCACTGGGCATCTGCTCCAAAGCCAGCAACCAACTGCTCAACAATCGATGCAGTGGCGCCCGGGCCGTGGCTTGCAGCAATAACTGTGCGCGATAGCGCCCGGCCCGGCGCTCCATCGGTGCCGGAACCGGCCCCAGCAACTCGATGCCGGTCAGATGCTGTTCGGTCAGCAGTCGTTCGGCCTCACTGCACGCTTCATCGAGGAACCCTTCGGCCTGCCCCGGTTTGTGCGCTTCGGCCCGCAGCAGCGCGAGATGCGCAAATGGCGGCAACCCGGCGGAGCGGCGCTCGCTCAGCGCCTGTTCGGCGAAGGCGAAGTAGCCCTGTTCGGTCAGTTGCACCAGCAGCGGGTGGTCCGCCAGGTGCGTCTGGATGATCACTTTGCCCGGTTCTTCGGCCCGCCCCGCGCGCCCGGCGACCTGCACGATCAACTGCGCCATGCGCTCGCTGGCGCGGAAGTCACCGGAGAACAACCCGCCGTCGGCATCGAGAATCGACACCAGTGTCACCCGAGGAAAGTGGTGCCCTTTGGCAAGCATCTGTGTGCCGACCAGAATGCACGGCTGGCCTTTCTGGATGGTCGCGAACAACTGATTCATCGCGTCTTTGCGTGAAGTACTGTCGCGGTCGACCCGCAGCACCGGAACGTCCGGGAACAGAATCCCCAGGCGTTCCTCGGCACGCTCGGTACCGGCGCCCACGGGCCGCAAATCGACCTTGCCGCACTTCGGGCAATGCCGAGGCACGCGCTCGACGTAGCCACAATGATGGCAGCGCAATTCGCCCGAGCGCTGGTGCACGGTCATTCGCGCGTCGCAACGCTGGCATTCGGACATCCAGCCGCAATCGTGGCAGAGCAGTGTCGGGGCGAACCCTCGACGGTTGAGGAACACCAGCACCTGCTGGCCGGCGGCGAGGGTCTGACCGATGGCTTGCTGCATCGGCCCGGAAATGCCGCTGTCCAGTGGACGACTTTTCACGTCCAGGCGCAGGAAGCGCGGTTGCTTGGCACCACCGGCGCGCTCATTCAGGCGCAGCAGGCCGTAACGACCGGTGTAGGCGTTTTGCAGGCTTTCCAGCGAAGGCGTGGCGGAGCCGAGGACAATCGGGATGTTTTCCTGCCGGGCGCGAACCAGCGCCAGGTCGCGGGCGTGGTAGCGCAAGCCTTCCTGCTGTTTATAGGAGCCGTCGTGCTCTTCATCGATGATGATCAGGCCGGGGTTCTTCATCGGCGTGAACAGCGCCGAACGGGTGCCGATAATAATGTCGGCTTCGCCATCCCGCGCGGCCAGCCAGGCGTCCAGGCGCTCGCGGTCGTTGACGGCGGAGTGGATCAGCGCGATGCGTGCATTGAAGCGCTGTTCGAAGCGCGCCAGGGTTTGCGGGCCGAGGTTGATCTCCGGGATCAGCACCAGGGCTTGCTTGCCGGCCTCGAGTGTTTCGCGGATCAGTTGCAAATAGACTTCGGTCTTGCCGCTGCCGGTGACGCCGGCCAGCAGGAACGCGTGATAACTGTCGAACCCGGCGCGAATCGCTTCATAAGCGGCGCGCTGCTCCGGGTTGAGCGGCAGTTCCGGTTGTGCCAGCCAGTGTTCGTGGCGAGCGCCGGGCGCGTGCCTGCGGATGTCTACCTGCACCAGATCCTTGGCCAGCAACAGATCGAGGCTGTCCTTGCTCAGCATCAGTTTGCTCAGCAACTGATGGGCGACGCCGTGGGGATGTTGCGCCAGGGTCGCCAGGGCTTCGCGCTGCCGCGGGGCGCGGGCGATGCGCGGGTCATCGAGGCTGGCGCCGGGCGCGGCGGACCAGAACCGCTCCTGACGGGCTTCGGCCAGTTCACCCTGACGCAGCAACACCGGCAGCGCCCAGCTCAACGTGTCGCCGAGGCTGTGCTGATAATACTGGGACGTCCACAGGCACAGCTTGAACAGCGCGGGTGGCAGCGGCGGTACTGCATCGAGCAGGGCCAGCGCCGGTTTGAGCTTTTCTGTCGGGACTTCGCTGTGGTCGGTGATCTCCACCAGAATTCCGATCATCTCCCGCCGGCCGAACGGCACCCGCAAACGCATGCCCGGGTGTAACTGGGCGCGCAGGACTCCAGCCGGGGCGCGATAGTCGAACAGGCGGCGCAGGGGCGAAGGCAGGGCGAGGCGCAGAATGGCGTTGGGCACGCGATTGTTTACTCGGTGAAGGGGTGATGAAGAAGGCCGGGAGCCTAGCAGACGGTCGGATTTGTGTCCTCCATCAGGAAAGCGTTCAAGTGTTGACGAGTGGATTTTAATGCCAGGCAAGGCGCTACGACGACTCATAGCGCGCTATGGGGAGGAGTAGCAACGCAGCATGGCGTTAAAAGACGCCGTCAACATTGAACAGTCTTTCCTGATGGAGGGCACCCACGACAGCTTGCGTGTTTGCAAAGGTCTGGTAGAATCCGCGGCCTAATTACGTGCGGTATTCAACAATAGTGTTGGGTGGCGGCACGCTAGCCTGAGGAAGACACCATGAAAGCTGATATCCATCCAGAATACCCAGCAGTTGCTGTTACCTGCAGCTGCGGCAACAAGTTCGAAACCCGTTCGACCTACGGCAAAGCCCTGGCGATCGACGTTTGCAACGAATGCCACCCGTTCTACACCGGTAAGCAAAAGACTCTGGACACTGGCGGCCGCGTTCAGCGTTTCGCAGACCGTTTCGGTGCTTTCGGCGCGAAAAAGGCCTAAGGCCGATCAACTTGGGAAGCCGTTACGGTTTTTCCATGCTGATGAAAAAGGCGTCCCTCGCGGGCGCCTTTTTTATGTCTGCGATTTGGCTTTCCGCTGCCCAGGCCTTCTGCCCGGCGCCGAGCGGGCTGACGCCGGTCGCAGTCCAGCGGGTGGTGGATGGCGACACCTTGCGTCTGAGCGATGGGCGCAGTGTGCGCATGATCGGTTTGAACACGCCGGAGCTGGGCAAGCAGGGTCGTTCCGACGAGCCGTTCGCCGAGGCCGCGCGCAAACGCCTGGAAGCCCTGGTGGCCGCCAGCGACGGGCGGGTCGGTTTGCTGCCGGGTAAAGAAGGCAAGGACCATTACGGCCGCACGCTGGCCCATGTCTACAGCGTCGATGGCGCCAACCTCGAAGCGCAGATGCTTGCTGAAGGTCTCGGTTTTCAGGTCGCGGTAGCGCCGAACGTCGATTTGGTCGGCTGCCAGCAGGCGGCGGAACGCAGTGCTCGTCAGGCCGGTCTCGGGCTGTGGCGACAGTCACCTGTACTGAAAGCGGAGCAGATCAACGCGTCCGGCTTCGCCGTGCTCAGTGGTCGTGTGAGCAAGGTTCAGCGCAATCGCGGCGGGGTTTGGATCGAGTTGCAGGATTCAGTTGTATTGCGGGTTGCACCCAATTTGCTGGGGCAATTCGATGACGCGTCGCTTGAGAAGCTCAAAGGCAAGCAAATCGAGGCTCGTGGCTGGGTCGTGGATCGTTCGCGCCGTGGCGGGCTGAAGCCCGGGCAGGCACGCTGGCTTTTGCCGCTGACCGATCCGGCGATGTTGCAGGTCGCGCCGCAAGAAAAATTGTAGACATTTATTCTGTAGATTGTGAACAGTCTATCCCTTGTATTCCGTGGCTCTTGGCCCAAAGTCGTAGGGCAGGGCGCTTGACAGGGGTGACTGGTCAGTCTTGTGGGGACTTTGCGACACGAGTATCCTCGGCGGTCCGTCTGTCCAACAGTAAAAAGCGGAATGCCCACATGTCTGATTTGAAAACTGCCGCTCTCGAATATCACGCCAATCCTCGTCCAGGGAAGCTGAGTGTCGAGCTCACCAAGGCCACTGCTACCGCCCGCGACCTGTCGCTGGCCTACAGCCCCGGCGTAGCCGAACCAGTACGCGAAATCGCCCGCGATCCTGAACTGGCCTACAAATACACCGGCAAAGGCAACCTGGTTGCAGTCATTTCCGATGGCACCGCGATTCTGGGCCTGGGTAACCTCGGTCCATTGGCTTCCAAGCCGGTGATGGAAGGTAAAGGTGTTCTGTTCAAGCGCTTCGCCGGCATCGACGTGTTCGACATCGAAGTCGACTCCGAAAGCCCGCAAGCCTTCATCGACACCGTCAAGCGTATCTCCATCACCTTCGGTGGCATCAACCTGGAAGACATCAAGGCGCCTGAGTGCTTTGAAATCGAACGCGCTCTGATCGAGCAGTGCGACATTCCGGTATTCCACGATGACCAGCACGGTACCGCGATCGTGACCGCTGCCGGCATGATCAACGCCCTGGAAATCGCCGGTAAAACCCTGCCGGAAGCCAAGATCGTCTGCCTGGGCGCCGGTGCTGCCGCCATCTCCTGCATGAAATTGCTGGTGAGCATGGGCGCCAACATCGAAAACATCTACATGGTTGACCGTACCGGTGTGATCCACTCCGGCCGTGATGACCTGAACCAGTACAAGGCCGTCTTCGCTCACGCGACCGACAAGCGCACCCTGGCTGACGCACTGGAAGGCGCCGACGTGTTTGTTGGCCTGTCCGGTCCGAACCTGCTGAGCGCTGAAGGCCTGAAATCCATGGCGGCCAACCCGATCGTGTTCGCATGCTCGAACCCGGATCCGGAAATCTCCCCGGAACTGGCGCACGCCACTCGCAACGATGTGATCATGGCCACCGGCCGTTCGGACTACCCGAACCAGGTCAACAACGTACTGGGCTTCCCGTTCATCTTCCGTGGTGCCCTGGACGTTCGCGCCAAGCGCATCAACGAAGAAATGAAAGTGGCTGCTGCCAACGCCCTGCGTGAACTGGCCAAGCTGCCAGTGCCTCAGGAAGTGTGCGATGCCTACGGCGGCATCAAGCTGGAATTCGGTCGTGAGTACATCATCYCGAAACCAATGGATGCCCGTCTGATCACCCTGATCTCCGATGCCGTGGCCAAGGCTGCAATCGAGACCGGCGTGGCGACCCTGCCGTATCCGAAGAACTACCCGCTGAAAAGCGTGGATGACGTGTTCAACGGCTAAGCCGTTGTAGCGCTTCAACCAAAGGCCCCGGCTCATTCTGAGTCGGGGCTTTTTTGTATCTGGGTGGTTTGCAGGCAGGCAATAAAAAGCCCCGCACTTCTTTCGAAGGCGGGGCTTTTTGGTGTTGCGGCGATCAGAACAAATCGATCGGCGCCGCTTCGTCCGCTGGTAGCGGGCTGCCCGGCACATTTCCGTTACCCAGCTCGTTCACCGACGGTGGCGTATCTTCGGCCTTGAACAGCTCAAAGTAGGCGCCTGGCGTGCTTGGGGTGGCTGCACGACCGCTGACCGGGTCGACCCGCAGGCTAAGGATGCCTTCAGGTTCCGGCTGGGTATGGGCTGGCTTGCCTTTGAGGGCAGCGCCCATGTAGTTCATCCAGATCGGCAGGGCGACGGTGCCGCCGAACTCGCGTTTACCCAGGCTTTCCGGTTGGTCGAAGCCGGTCCAGACGGTGGTCACGTAATCGGCGTTGTAGCCGGAGAACCAGGCGTCCTTGGATTCGTTGGTGGTGCCGGTCTTGCCCGCAATGTCACTGCGGCCCAAGGCCAGCGCACGACGGCCAGTACCGAGCTTGATCACGTCCTCAAGCATGCTGTTGAGGATGTAGGTGGTGCGACCATCGATGATACGTTCGGCCACCGCTGGCGCTTGTGACACTGGCTGGGCGCCTGGCGCTTCGCCTGGGATGGCGTTGACGGTGAAGGTATTGGCGGCCGGCACGGCGATGCCGTCGCTGACTACGTTGCCTTTCGGAACGCTCGGCGGGTTGGCAACGAACAGTGTGTCGCCGTTGCGGCTTTCAATCTTGTCGATGATATACGGGGAAATCTTGTAGCCGCCGTTGGCGAAGGTGCTCCAGCCAGTGGCGATTTCCATTGGCGTCAGGGTCGCGGTGCCCAATGCCAGGGACAGGTTGCGTGGCAGGTCCTGCTTGTTGAAGCCGAACTTGCTGATGTAGTCGATGGTGCGGTCGACGCCCAGCGCTTGCAGCAGGCGGATCGATACCAGGTTGCGCGACTTGTAGAGCGCTTCACGCATGCGGATAGGGCCGAGGAAGGTGTTGGTGTCGTTCTTCGGGCGCCAGACCTTGTCCAGGTACTCGTCGACGAACACGATCGGTGCGTCGTTCACCAGGCTGGCGGCGGTGTAGCCGTTATCCAGGGCGGCACTATAGACGAACGGCTTGAAGCTCGAACCTGGCTGGCGCTTGGCCTGCATGGCGCGGTTGTAGTTGCTCTGCTCGAAGGCAAAACCGCCGACCAGGGAACGAATGGCACCGTTCTGCGGATCGAGGGACACCAGTGCGCCCTGGGCCTGCGGAATCTGGCTGAATTTGAGCGAATTGTCCGGCTGACGTTGTACGCGAATCAGATCGCCGACCTGCGCGACGTCCGACGGCTGCTTCGGATTGGCGCCCATGCTGTTGGTGTTCAGGAACGGACGAGCCCACTTCATGGTGTCCCAGGCAACGTGTTCTTCGCCGGTGCGGGTCAGCACCTGCACGCCGTTCTTGTCGACCTGGGTCACGATCGCCGGCTCCAGGCTGCTGATGGTCCGCTGCTTGGTCAGTTCCTGGGTCCAGGCCTCTCGGGTTTTACCCGGCAGGCGTGACTCGGGGCCGCGATAACCGTGCCGTTGATCGTAGGTCATCAAGCCTTCGTGAACCGCGCTGTTGGCCATTTCCTGCAAATCGCTCGGCACCGTGGTGGTGACGCGGAAACCTTCGGTGTACGCATCGCTGCCATAGCGACCGACCATTTCGGCGCGGGCCATTTCGGCGACGTACGGTGCGTTCACTTCCGGAGTCGGCACGTGATAGCTGGCGTTCAGCGGTTCGTTGATCGCCGCGGTGTAGTCGGCTTCGGTGATCTTGCCGAGCTTGTACATGCGCCCCAGGATCCAGTCGCGACGCTCCTTGCTGCGGGCCGGGTTGGCCAGCGGGTTGAAGCGCGACGGGGCTTTTGGCAGACCGGCGATCATCGCCATCTGCGCCAGGCTGACGTCACGAATCGACTTGCCGTAATAGACCTGCGCCGCTGCCTCGATGCCATAGGCGCGGTTGCCCAGATAAATCTTGTTGACGTACAGCTCGAGGATTTCGTCCTTGGTCAGCTGCCGTTCGATCTGCAGGGCCAAGAGGATTTCGGTGGTTTTGCGCGAGAAGCTGCGTTCGCTGCTCAGGAAGAAGTTCTTCGCCACCTGCATGGTGATGGTGCTGCCGCCGGACTGAATGTGTCCGCTCTTTACCAGCTGGGTGGCGGCACGCATCAGGCTGCTGGGATCGACGCCGTAGTGGTTGGCGAAATTGTCGTCTTCAGCACTTAGTAACGCATTAATGAAATTGGGGGGAATGTCGGCGAAACGGATCGGCGTACGGCGCATTTCGCCAAATTCTGCGATCAGCTTGTTGTCGCTGCTGTACACCCGCAAAGGAATCTGCAACTGAATGCTTCTCAGCGCCTCCACAGATGGCAATCCAGGGCTAAGGTAAAGAAAGGCGCCGCTCAGACCCAGGAGCAGTCCGCAGAAAACGGCGACGATGGACCAACCGAAGAATTTCAGCAGACGAATCAAGGCTTTTGGATATCCAGGGCAAAGAATGAATTAGGCATCAGGGTTCAGGCTATAAAGAAAATGACCCGCGCTTGCAGTGAAAGCGGAAAAACGCTCGGCATTATAAGCATTTTTCCGCAGGGAGCGTCATTTGCGCTTCTGTCAAGACGGGGGGTATTGAACGCAATGGATATTACAGAGTCCGTAACTCACGGATAGTCATAGGGAATTGGTAGTGCTAGGACTCTTCAATAAAAAAACCAATGCGCTTCTGGGGATCGACATCAGCTCTACGTCGGTGAAGCTGTTGGAGTTAAGCCGCCAAGGCGACCGTTATCGGGTCGAGGCCTATGCGGTCGAGCCGCTGCCCGCCAGTGCCGTGGTCGAAAAAAATATTGCCGAGCTCGAAGGCGTGGGGCAGGCCCTTGCGCGCGTGCTGCTCAAGGCCAAAACCAGCCAGAGGAACGTCGCCGTGGCGGTCGCCGGCTCGGCGGTGATCACCAAGACCATCGAGATGGACGCCGGTCTTTCCGACGACGAGATGGAAAACCAGCTGAAGATCGAGGCCGATCAGTACATCCCGTATCCGCTGGATGAAGTGGCGATCGACTTTGAAGTGCAAGGCGCGTCAGTGCGCAACCCCGAGCGGGTCAATGTGCTGCTGGCCGCCTGTCGCAAGGAAAACGTCGAGGTTCGTGAAGCGGCCCTGGCCCTGGCCGGGCTGACCGCGCGAGTAGTCGATGTCGAAGCCTATGCCCTGGAGCGAGCGTTCGGCTTGCTGGCAACCCAGCTGGCCGCCTCTCAGGAGCATCTGACCGTGGCGGTAGTCGATATCGGCGCCACCATGACCACCCTGAGCGTGTTGAATAATGGGCGGATCATCTACACCCGCGAACAATTGTTCGGCGGCCGACAACTGACGGAAGAAATCCAGCGCCGTTATGGCCTGACGGTCGAGCAGGCTGGGTTGGCGAAGAAACAGGGTGGTTTGCCGGACGATTACGTCAGTGAGGTCTTGCAGCCGTTTCGGGATGCGTTGGTGCAACAAGTATCGCGCTCATTGCAGTTTTTCTTTGCCTCCGGCCAATACAGCTCGGTCGATCACATTCTCCTGGCCGGCGGCACTGCCTCGGTCCCAGGGCTGGATCGGTTGATCGAGCAGCGTCTGGGTACGCCGACCCAGGTCGCTAACCCATTCTCCGACATGACCCTGAGCAGCAGGGTCAACGCCAGTGCCCTGGCGAGCGATGCGCCGGCACTGATGATCGCCTGCGGGCTGGCCCTCAGGAGTTTCGACTGATGGCACGGATCAATCTTTTACCCTGGCGTGAAGAGTTGCGCGAAGCACGGCGCAAACGCTTTTTGCTGGCGTTGGCCGGTGTGCTGGCAGGGTCGGTGGGGGCACTGCTGATCACGGACCAGGTCATTAACAGCGCCATAGATCAACAAGTCGCGCGTAACGATTACATCGCCAAGCAGATTGCCGTGGTCGACGAACGGATCAAACAGATCAGCGATCTGAAGGCTCGTCGCCAGCAGCTCGTCGAGCGCATGCGCATCATCCAGGACCTGCAAGGCAACCGGCCGATCAGCGGGAGGATCTTCGATCAGTTGGCGCGCACCTTGCCGGACGGCGTGTATTTCACCGAAGTGAAAATGGTCGGCAAGACCTTGTCCATCACCGGCGCGGCGGAGTCCAACAATCGTGTTTCGGATTTGATGCGCAATCTAGATGCATCCGACTGGTTTGATGCGCCCAATCTCACGGAAGTCAAAGCGACCACCGCCGGTCAGCTGGATCAGGCCAATATTTTTCAGTTGACCGTCCGTCAGACTCAGCCGGCAATTGTGGGGGTGGCTAAATGAGGCTGTCCGAATGGCTCGAAGGGTTGCGCCAGATCGACATCAGCGATCTGGACACCAACAACATGGGTTCCTGGCCAAGGGCGATCAAGGTTCTTGCGAGTGTTCTGCTGATGGTGCTGGTGATGGCTCTGGGCTATAGCTTCCTGATCAGCGACCTGGAAAGCCACCTGGAACTCAAGCGTGAGGAGGAGTCGACGCTCAAGGAGCAGTTTGCGACCAAAGCCCACATGGCGGCCAATCTTGAGCTGTATACCCAGCAGATGAAGGAAATGGAGAACTCCTTCGGCATGCTATTACGGCAATTGCCCAGCGACACCGAAGTGCCCGGCCTGCTGGAGGACATCACCCGCACCGGCCTGGGCAGTGGCCTGGAGTTCGAAGAGATCAAGCTGCTGCCGGAGGTCACCCAGCAGTTCTACATCGAACTCCCTATCCAGATCACCGTCACCGGCGCCTATCACGACCTGGCCACTTTCGTCAGCGGCGTGGCGGGGTTGCCGCGGATCGTCACCCTGCATGATTTCGACTTGGTGCCGGCCAATCCCGAAGGCGGTCCGAAGTTGCGCATGAGCATCCTTGCCAAGACCTACCGCTACAACGACAAGGGGTTGCAGAAATGAACCCGATTCGTTGCCTGTCGATGGTGATGTGTCTGGTCGTCCTGGCCGGTTGTGGCGGTGACAATGGTTTCAGCGACATCGACGCCTACCTGAACGAAGTGCGCCTGCGAGCGCCCGGCAAGATTGAACCAACGCCGACATTCCAGTCTTATCCGACATTCACCTACAGCGCTGCCAACCTGCGCAGCCCGTTCTCCCGGCAGGTCAGAGTCGATCTGGCTGGCCAGAAGCACGGCTCGCGCAACGTCAAGCCCGACCCCAACCGGGTCAAGCAGTACCTCGAAGGCTTCAACATCGAACAATTTGAAATGGTCGGCACAATCTCCAATGCCTCCGGCTCCTTTGCGCTGCTGCGTGGGGCGGGCGGTGTGCATCGGCTGAAAGTCGGCGATTACCTGGGACGTAATGATGGACGGATCGTCGCCATCAGCGCTTCGCAAGTCGATGTGGTCGAAACCGTTCCCGATGGCGAAGGCGCCTGGCTGGAACGGCCGCGGACCATCCCTTTGAAAGAGCACTCATAGTGGAACTCGAACAATGAACAGGATTTTCTCAACCTTCGGTATTTCGCTATGGATAGCGTTTCTGTCGCCGTTGGTGCAGGCGGCCAACCTCAAAGCGCTGGATGTCGCCGCGCTGCCTGGTGACCGTGTCGAGCTGAAGTTGTCGTTCGACGGGCCGCCACCGCAGCCTCATGGCTATACGACTGAGCAGCCTGCGCGGATTGCGCTGGATTTGCCGGGAGTTACCAGTCAGCYGGCGAACAAGAGTCGTGACCTGGGCGGCGGCAATGCCCGCAGCGCCACGGTGGTGGAAGCCAAGGACCGCACGCGGCTGATCATCGGTCTGACTCAACTGACTCCGTATAGCGCACGTGTCGAAGGCAACAACCTCTTCGTGGTCGTCGGGCAGGCGGCCGGTAACAAGGCGTCCAAACCGATTGCCAGCGCACCACGCGCGGCCACGGCGGTACCCGCACCCGCCAGAGCCAGTGCTCCCGTGGGCAAGGCTATTCGTGGCGTGGATTTCCAGCGCGGCACCCAGGGTGAAGGTAACGTGGTTATCGATCTGTCGGATCCATCCATTGCCCCGGACATTCAGGAGCGCGATGGCAAGATCATCGTCGGCTTCACCAAAACCCAATTGCCTGAGCGGTTGCGCGTACGCCTCGACGTCAAGGATTTCGCTACCCCGGTGCAGTTCGTCAACGCCAGCGCCACGGGCGACCGGGCCATCATCAGCATCGAGCCCAGCGGCGCCTTCGATTATTCGACCTACCAGACCGATAACAAACTGACCATCAGCATCCGGCCGATGACTGTCGATGACTTGCAAAAACGCAACGCCGAACGTTTTGCCTACAGCGGCGAAAAGCTCTCGTTGAATTTCCAGGACATCGATGTGCGCTCGGTGCTGCAATTGATCGCCGATTTCACCAACCTCAATCTGGTGGCCAGTGACACGGTGCAGGGCGGCATCACGTTGCGCCTGCAGAATGTGCCGTGGGATCAGGCGCTGGACCTGGTGTTGAAAACCAAAGGCCTGGATAAGCGCAAGATTGGCAATGTGTTGCTGGTGGCGCCGGCCGATGAAATCGCCGCCCGGGAGCGTCAGGAGCTGGAGTCGCAGAAACAAATCGCCGAACTGGCGCCTCTGCGTCGCGAGCTGTTGCAGGTCAACTACGCCAAGGCTGCCGATATCGCCAAGCTGTTCCAGTCGGTGACCAGCGCCGAGGCGAAAGTCGACGAGCGCGGTTCAATCACTGTCGATGAGCGGACCAACAACATCATTGCCTACCAGACCCAGGACCGCCTCGACGAGCTGCGTCGCATCGTTGCACAGCTGGATATTCCAGTGCGTCAGGTGATGATCGAGGCGCGCATCGTTGAAGCCAACGTCGATTACGACAAAAGCCTCGGTGTGCGCTGGGGCGGTTCGGTGCAGAAGGGTAATTGGAACGGCTCCGGGGTCAACGGCTCTTCGACCACCGTCGGCACGCCGGGCAGCACCAGCACCAACTCGCCGTTCGTCGACCTTGGGACTTCCTCCAACACCTCGGGGATCGGCATCGCCTTCATTACCGACAATGTGCTGCTGGACCTTGAGCTGACGGCCATGGAAAAAACCGGCAACGGGGAAATCGTCTCGCAGCCCAAGGTGGTCACGTCAGACAAGGAAACCGCGAAAATCCTCAAGGGCACCGAAATCCCCTATCAGGAAGCCAGCTCCAGCGGTGCCACTTCAGTGTCGTTCAAGGAGGCTTCGCTGTCGCTGGAAGTGACACCGCAGATCACCCCGGACAACCGCATCATCATGGAGGTCAAGGTCACCAAGGACGAACCGGACTACCTGAACAAAGTGCAGGATGTACCGCCGATCAAGAAAAACGAGGTCAACGCCAAGGTATTGGTCAACGACGGCGAGACCATCGTGATTGGTGGGGTTTTCTCAAATACTCAGAGCAAGGTTGTAGATAAGGTGCCATTTCTCGGTGATGTGCCGTATCTTGGCCGCCTTTTCCGGCGTGACGTGGTTTCGGAGAAAAAATCCGAGCTGCTGGTATTTCTCACTCCGCGTATCATGAACAATCAGGCGATTGCTGTGAGTCATTGATTCTGTGCGAAATTTGATTCTTGTTGGACCGATGGGGGCTGGAAAAAGCACCATCGGCCGGTTGCTGGCCAAAGAGCTGCGCCTGCCGTTCAAAGATTCCGATAAGGAAATTGAATTGCGCACGGGCGCCAATATCCCGTGGATTTTCGATAAAGAAGGCGAACCGGGCTTTCGTGACCGCGAGCAGGCGATGATTGCCGAGCTGTGCGCGTCCGACGGCGTGGTGTTGGCGACCGGTGGCGGAGCGGTAATGCGCGAGGCCAATCGTCGGGCGCTGCACGCCGGTGGTCGGGTGGTCTATCTGCACGCGTCTGTCGAGCAGCAAGTGGGCCGAACGGCTCGCGATCGCAATCGGCCACTGCTGCGTACCGCCGATCCGGCCAAGACCCTGCGGGACTTGCTTGCGATCCGTGACCCGCTGTATCGGGAAATCGCCGACCTGGTGGTGGAAACCGATGAGCGGCCACCGCGGATGGTGGTGCTCGATATTCTCGAACGCTTGCAGCAGCTGCCGCCCCGTTAATGCACGGGGCGAAATGCGCTATCCTCGGCGTCCTGTCGCAGCCGCTCAAAGTTGTGGCGGATGATTACCGGACGGCGTCACACCAGCAGACGCCATGGAATTCGTAAACTCAAGGCAGGACGCCTGATTCCATCTTCACTGTGGGGACACATGCAGACACTCAAGGTCGATCTAGGCGAGCGCAGCTACCCGATTCATATTGGCGAAGGTTTGTTGGATAAGCCTGAGCTGCTAGCCCCGCATATCCGCGGGCGGCAGGTGGCGATCATCTCCAACGAGACCGTCGCGCCGCTCTACCTCGAGCGTCTGACCCGCAGTCTGGCGCAGTTCTCGGTCATTTCCGTGGTGCTGCCCGATGGCGAAGCCTTCAAGACCTGGGAAACCCTGCAACTGATTTTCGATGGCCTGCTGACTGCTCGGCACGACCGTCGCACCACGGTGATTGCCCTCGGTGGCGGCGTGATCGGTGACATGGCCGGTTTTGCCGCGGCCTGCTACCAGCGAGGCGTCGATTTCATCCAGGTGCCGACCACGTTGCTGTCGCAAGTAGATTCTTCGGTGGGCGGCAAGACCGGGATCAATCATCCGCTGGGCAAGAACATGGTCGGCGCCTTCTATCAGCCCAACGTGGTGCTGATCGATACCGCCACCCTCAATACACTGCCGGCCCGCGAACTGTCTGCCGGGCTGGCGGAAGTCATCAAGTACGGGCTGATCTGTGACGAGCCATTCCTGACCTGGCTCGAAGAAAACGTCGATCGCCTGCGCGCCCTGGACCAGGTCGCCCTGACTTACGCTATCGAACGTTCCTGTGCGGCCAAGGCGGCAGTGGTGGGTGCCGACGAGAAAGAGACTGGCGTGCGTGCCACGTTGAACCTGGGGCATACCTTCGGCCACGCGATCGAAACCCATATGGGCTATGGTGTCTGGTTGCATGGTGAAGCAGTCGCTGCTGGCACCGTGATGGCTCTGGACATGTCCGCGCGGCTGGGCTGGATCAGCGAAGAGGAGCGTAATCGCGGTATTCGCCTGTTCCAGCGCGCCGGCCTGCCGGTCATCCCGCCGGAAGAGATGACTGAAGCCGATTTTCTCGAACACATGGCAATTGACAAGAAAGTGATCGACGGTCGTTTGCGCCTGGTGCTGCTGCGCCACATGGGCGAAGCGGTGGTGACCGACGATTATCCGAAAGAGGTTTTACAGGCCACGCTGGGAGCGGATTACCGCGCCCTGGCTCAGCTTAAAGGTTAATAAGATCCCGATGACTAGTTTGCATGCCGACGAGGCTTTCCTCGGCCATTACCAGTTAAGTCATGACCCTTTCGCTCCACGGGTGCCTGGCTTCAAATTCTTCCCGGCCCAGCGCAAGCCGGTGCTGGGCCAGTTGCACCACCTGGCTCGCTACAGCCAGTTGCTGCTGGTGGTCACCGGTCCGCAAGGCAGCGGCAAAACCCTGTTGCGTCAGGCCCTGGTAGCCAGCACCAACAAACAGTCAGTGCAGAGCGTGGTGGTTTCCGCCCGTGGCGCCGGCGACGCCGCTGGCGTGCTGAATCAAGTGGCTCAGGCGCTGGACGTTGCTCAGGCCGAGATCGGTGCGATCCTGGCTCAAGTGGTGCAGCTTGCGCTCACGGGGCAGGAAGTCTATTTGCTGGTGGATGACGCCGAGCAACTCGACGAGTCTGCACTGGAAGCCTTGTTGGCCCTGGCTGCCGGCGCGCCGGAAGGTCGTCCGCATGTATTCCTGTTCGGTGAGTCCTCGCTGATTGCTCAACTTGATGCGCTGAGCCTCGAGGAAGAGCGTTTTCACGTCATCGAATTGCAGCCCTACACCGAAGAAGAAACCCGCGAATATCTGGATCAGCGTCTTGAAGGTGCTGGCCGGGGAATCGAACTTTTCACCGCGGATCAGATCTCTGATATTCACGAAAGCTCCGACGGTTGGCCTGGCAACATCAACCAGGTCGCCCGCGATGCAATGATCGAAGCCATGATTGCCAGCCGCTCAGCGGTCAAGCGTCCAAGTATGGGGTTCAACATGCCGAAGAAACACGTATTGGCAATTTCCGCCGTCGTCGTGGTCGCGGTAGCTGCCGCCTGGTTGATGCCAGGTCGCAACAAAGCACCGACCACCGGCGCGCCTGCCAACGAACAGGCACAACTGCCGCTGGGCCAGGGCACGCCAAAACCTAACAGTGCAGGCGCTCCCTCCGTGGAGTTCGCCGGTAATACGCAACCGATGCCATTGCCGTTGGTCGGTAACTCGCAGCCAGTGATGCGTGGTCCGTTGGCCGAAGCGGCTGGAGGCATTACCGAAGGCGATGATGGCGTACCGGTCGAAGGCTCCAGCGCCACACCGCCGACCGTGACCACCACTGCGCCACCGGCAGGCGTTCCAGCGGGGCCCGCGCCGACACCGGCTGCCAAGCCGACGCCTGCGCCGACTCAAGTCGCGACCGCCAAGCCTGTCGCGCCTGTGGCCAAGCCAGCGCCAGCGCCTGCACCGGCTGCCAAACCGGCTCCAGCGCCCGCCAAGCCGGCCGTCGTGGCCAAACCCGCCGAGAAGCCAGCTACCGTGGCCAAAGCCGCTGGTGGCAGCTGGTACGCAGGCCAGGCACCGGGCAGCTATGTAGTGCAGATCCTTGGCACCAGCTCCGAATCGACCGCGCAAAACTTCGTCAAGGAGCAGGGCGGCGAGTACCGTTATTTCAAGAAAGTGCTCAACGGCAAGCCGCTTTACGTCATCACCTACGGTAGCTTCGCCAACCGCGATGCAGCCGTTACTGCCATCAAGGCCTTGCCAGCGAAGGTTCAGGCTGGTAAACCTTGGCCTCGCACTGTCGCCAGCGTCCAACAGGAACTGGCAACAACTCGCTGAAGATTCGGCGGCCTTACCCAGGCCGCCTCTCCAAGCACCTCAAAATTTCTACAAGTGCGCGCGCTGTCTCTATAGACCGCGTGCCTTGTGGTGTCTGCGTCACAGTAGTCTTTGAGTCGCTGCGGTCAAAATTAAAAAAGTTTTGACTAGCACAGCATATCGCTTTAAACCTTTCACAAATGCGACATAGATTTGCGACATTTCGTCGTCAAATTTGTGAGCCTCTGTGTCGGTGTGTACAATGACCTCCCTTTTGCCCCGCAAAGCTGGCGTACGTTCGGCGTGGATGGTAACTGGTTGAATTGAAAAGAAATTTGCCTCGGTAAGAGGCAGCCTGGTGAGAAAGTGTCTATGAAAGCAGGTCTGTACCAACCAGATGARTTCAAGGATAACTGCGGTTTYGGCCTGATAGCCCATATGCAGGGCGARCCCAGTCATACCCTTTTGCAAACGGCCATTGAGGCCCTGACCTGCATGACCCACCGCGGTGGGATCAACGCCGACGGCAAGACCGGTGACGGTTGCGGTCTGCTGATTCAAAAGCCGGATGTGTTCCTGCGTGCCATCGCCCAGGAAACCTTTGGCGTCGAACTGCCCAAGCAATATGCCGTGGGCATGGTCTTCTTCAACCAGGATCCGGTGAAAGCCGAAGCCGCTCGCGAGAACATGAACCGCGAAATCCTGGCCGAAGGCCTGACCCTGGTCGGCTGGCGCAAAGTGCCGATCGACACCAGCGTCCTCGGCCGCCTGGCCCTCGAGCGCCTGCCGCTGATCGAGCAAGTGTTCGTCGGTGGTGAAGGCCTGAGCGATCAGGACATGGCGATCAAGCTGTTCAGCGCCCGTCGTCGTTCGTCCGTGGCCAACGCCGCCGATGTCGATCACTACATCTGCAGCTTTTCCCACAAGACCATTATTTACAAAGGCCTGATGATGCCGGCGGATTTGACCGCCTTCTATCCAGACCTGAGCGACCAACGCCTGCAAACTTCGATCTGCGTGTTCCACCAGCGCTTTTCGACCAACACGCTGCCGAAATGGCCGCTGGCGCAGCCGTTCCGCTTCCTTGCCCACAACGGCGAAATCAACACCATCACCGGCAACCGCAACTGGGCGCAGGCCCGTCGCACCAAGTTCACCAATGATCTGATGGATCTGGATGAACTCGGCCCGCTGGTGAACCGTGTCGGTTCCGACTCCTCCAGCATGGACAACATGCTCGAGCTGATGGTCACCGGTGGCATCGACCTGTTCCGTGGCGTGCGGATGATCATCCCGCCTGCGTGGCAGAACGTCGAAACCATGGACCCGGATCTGCGTGCGTTCTACGAATACAACTCGATGCACATGGAACCGTGGGACGGCCCGGCCGGCGTGGTAATGACCGACGGTCGCTACGCGGTGTGCCTGCTCGACCGTAACGGCCTGCGGCCGGCGCGTTGGGTGACCACCAAGAACGGTTTCATCACCCTGGCCTCGGAAATCGGTGTCTGGAACTACCAGCCTGAGGACGTGATCGCCAAGGGGCGTGTCGGCCCGGGCCAGATCTTTGCCGTGGACACCGAAACCGGTCAGATCCTCGACACCGACGCCATCGACAACCGCTTGAAGTCCCGTCATCCGTACAAGCAATGGCTGCGCAAGAATGCCCTACGCATTCAGGCGACCATGGAAGACAACGACCACGGTTCAGCGTTCTACGACGTCGACCAGCTCAAGCAGTACATGAAGATGTACCAGGTCACGTTCGAAGAGCGCGACCAGGTGCTGCGTCCGCTCGGCGAGCAAGGCTACGAAGCCGTCGGCTCGATGGGCGACGATACGCCGATGGCCGTGCTGTCCCAGCGCGTGCGCACGCCGTACGACTATTTCCGTCAGCAGTTCGCGCAGGTCACCAACCCGCCGATCGACCCGCTGCGCGAAGCCATCGTCATGTCGCTGGAAGTCTGCCTCGGTGCCGAGCGCAACATCTTCCAGGAGTCGCCGGAACACGCCTCGCGCGTGATCCTCAGCTCGCCGGTCATTTCTCCGGCCAAGTGGCGCTCGCTGATGAACCTCGATCGCCCAGGCTTCGAGCGTCAGATCATCGACCTCAACTATGACGAGAGTGTCGGTCTCGAAGCCGCGGTGCGTAACGTCGCCGATCAGGCTGAAGAAGCCGTTCGCGCCGGTCGCACCCAGGTCGTACTGAGTGACCGTCACATTGCTCCGGGCAAGCTGCCGATCCACGCTTCGCTGGCGACCGGTGCCGTGCACCATCGCCTGACCGAAAAAGGCCTGCGTTGCGACTCCAACATTCTGGTGGAAACCGCGACCGCTCGTGATCCACACCACTTCGCGGTGCTGATCGGTTTCGGCGCCTCGGCGGTCTACCCGTTCCTGGCCTATGAAGTGCTGGGTGACCTGATCCGCACCGGTGAAGTGCTGGGCGACCTCTATGAGGTGTTCAAGAACTACCGCAAAGGCATCACCAAGGGCCTGCTCAAGATCCTGTCGAAGATGGGCATCTCGACCATCACGTCGTATCGCGGTGCACAGCTGTTCGAGGCCATCGGTCTGTCCGAAGAAGTCTGCGAACTGAGCTTCCGTGGTGTGCCAAGCCGCATCAAGGGTGCACGCTTCGTCGACATCGAAGCCGAGCAGAAAGCCCTGGCGGCTGAAGCCTGGAGCCCGCGCAAGTCGATCCAGCAAGGCGGTCTGCTGAAGTTCGTCCACGGTGGCGAATATCACGCCTACAACCCTGACGTGGTCAACACCTTGCAAGCCGCAGTGCAGCAGGGCGACTACAGCAAGTTCAAGGAATACACGTCACTGGTGGATAACCGCCCGGTGTCGATGATCCGCGACCTGCTCAAGGTCAAGACCCTCGACACGCCGATGGACATCAGCGAAGTCGAGCCTCTGGAGTCGGTGCTCAAGCGCTTCGACTCCGCTGGTATTTCGCTGGGCGCCCTGTCGCCGGAAGCCCACGAAGCCCTGGCCGAAGCCATGAACCGCCTCGGTGCGCGTTCGAACTCCGGCGAAGGCGGCGAAGACCCGGCGCGCTACGGCACCATCAAGAGCTCGAAAATCAAGCAAGTCGCCACTGGCCGCTTTGGCGTGACCCCGGAATACCTGGTCAACGCCGAAGTGCTGCAGATCAAAGTCGCCCAGGGTGCCAAGCCCGGCGAAGGTGGTCAGTTGCCAGGCGGCAAGGTCAACGGTCTGATCGCCAAGCTGCGTTACGCAGTGCCGGGCGTGACCCTGATTTCGCCTCCGCCGCACCACGACATCTATTCGATCGAAGACTTGTCGCAGCTGATTTTCGACCTGAAACAAGTCAACCCGAATGCGCTGGTTTCGGTGAAACTGGTGGCAGAAGCGGGCGTCGGCACCATCGCGGCTGGTGTGGCCAAGGCCTACGCGGACTTGATCACCATCTCCGGCTACGACGGCGGCACCGGTGCATCGCCACTGACCTCGATCAAATACGCGGGCGCACCGTGGGAACTCGGCCTGGCCGAAACCCACCAGACCCTGCGTGGCAACGACCTGCGCGGCAAAGTCCGGGTACAAACCGATGGTGGCCTGAAAACCGGCCTCGACGTGATCAAGGCAGCCATTCTCGGCGCTGAAAGCTTCGGCTTCGGCACCGCGCCAATGATCGCCCTGGGCTGCAAATACCTGCGCATCTGCCACCTGAACAACTGCGCCACCGGCGTTGCGACTCAGAACGAGAAGCTGCGCAAGGATCACTACATCGGGACCGTCGACATGGTGGTGAATTTCTTCACCTACGTCGCCGAAGAAACCCGTGAGTGGCTGGCCAAGCTGGGCGTGCGCTCCCTCGAAGAGCTGATCGGTCGTACCGATCTGCTGGAAGTCCTCGAAGGCCAGACCGCCAAGCAGAACCACCTGGACCTGACTCCGTTGCTCGGCAGCGATCACATCCCGGCAGACAAGCCTCAATTCTGCCAGGTCGACCGCAACCCGCCGTTCGACAAAGGCCTGCTGGCCGAGAAAATGGTCGACATGGCCACCTCGGCAATCAACGACCTGAGCGGTGCCGATTTCGCCCTGGATATCTGCAACTGCGACCGTTCCATCGGCGCGCGGATCTCCGGTGAAATCGCCCGCAAACACGGTAACCAGGGCATGGCCAACGCGCCGATCACCTTCCGCTTCAAAGGGACGGCGGGTCAGAGCTTCGGCGTGTGGAACGCTGGTGGCCTGAACATGTACCTGGAAGGCGACGCAAACGACTACGTCGGCAAAGGCATGACCGGCGGCAAACTGGTCATCGTTCCGCCGAAAGGCAGCCTCTACAAGACGCAGGACAGTGCCATCATCGGCAACACCTGCCTGTATGGCGCCACTGGCGGCAAGCTGTTCGCCGCCGGCACCGCTGGCGAGCGTTTCGCGGTGCGTAACTCCGGTGCTCACACTGTGGTGGAAGGCACAGGCGATCACTGCTGCGAGTACATGACCGGTGGTTTCGTCTGCGTTCTGGGCAAGACCGGTTACAACTTCGGCTCAGGCATGACCGGTGGTTTCGCCTACGTGCTCGACCAGGACAACACCTTCGTTGACCGGGTCAACCACGAACTGGTGGAAATCCAGCGGATCAGCGGTGAGGCGATGGAAGCCTATCGCAGCCACCTGCAACGCGTGCTGAACGAATACGTCGAGGAAACCGACAGCGAGTGGGGTCGTAACCTCGCTGAAAACCTCGATGACTATCTGCGTCGTTTCTGGCTGGTCAAGCCCAAGGCTGCCAACCTGAAATCGTTGCTTTCCAGCACCCGTGCCAACCCGCAGTGATATGCGCCTGAAGAGTTTGATGAGGTTTTAACAATGGCTGAACGTCTGAATAACGACTTCCAGTTCATCGATGTCGGGCGCAAGGATCCGAAGAAGAAACTGTTGCGTCAACGCAAGAAAGAGTTCGTGGAAATCTACGAACCGTTCAAACCCCAGCAGTCGGCCGACCAGGCCCACCGCTGCCTGGGCTGCGGTAACCCGTATTGCGAATGGAAGTGCCCGGTGCACAACTTCATTCCCAACTGGCTCAAATTGGTGGCCGAGGGCAACATCCTCCAGGCCGCCGAGCTGTCGCACCAGACCAACACCCTGCCGGAAGTCTGCGGCCGGGTGTGCCCGCAGGATCGTCTGTGCGAGGGTGCCTGCACCCTCAACGACGGTTTCGGTGCGGTGACCATCGGTTCGGTCGAGAAGTACATCACTGACACCGCGTTCGCCATGGGCTGGCGCCCGGACATGTCCAAGGTCAAGCCGACTGGCAAGCGTGTTGCGGTAATCGGTGCGGGCCCTGCGGGCCTGGGCTGTGCCGACGTGCTGGTGCGTGGCGGCGTGACGCCGGTGGTGTTCGACAAGAACCCGGAAATCGGCGGTCTGCTGACCTTCGGCATTCCCGAGTTCAAGCTGGAAAAGACCGTGCTGAGCAATCGCCGCGAAGTCTTCACCGGCATGGGCATCGAGTTCCGCCTGAACACCGAAGTGGGCAAGGACGTGACCATGGAACAACTGCTCGAAGAGTTCGATGCGGTCTTCATGGGCATGGGCACCTACACCTACATGAAGGGCGGCTTCGCCGGCGAGGACCTGCCAGGCGTGCACGACGCGCTGGACTTCCTGATCGCCAACGTCAACCGCAACCTGGGCTTTGAAAAGTCGCCGGAAGATTTCGTCGACATGAAAGGCAAGAAGGTGGTGGTGCTGGGCGGCGGCGACACGGCGATGGACTGCAACCGTACCTCGATTCGTCAGGGCGCCAAGGCGGTGACCTGTGCCTATCGTCGTGACGAAGCGAACATGCCGGGCTCGCGCAAAGAGGTGAAGAACGCCAAGGAAGAAGGCGTGAAATTCCTCTACAACCGCCAGCCGATCGCAATCGTCGGAGAAGACCGTGTCGAAGGCGTGAAGGTGGTCGAGACCCGTCTCGGCGAGCCGGATGCCCGTGGCCGTCGCAGCCCCGAGCCGATCCCGGGTTCCGAAGAGATCATCCCGGCCGACGCCGTGGTCATCGCGTTTGGTTTCCGTCCAAGCCCGGCGTCGTGGTTCGAGCAGTTCAGCATCCAGACCGACAGCCAGGGCCGCGTCGTGGCGCCGGAGCAAGGCCAGTACAAGCACCAGACCAGCAACCCGAAAATCTTCGCCGGTGGTGACATGGTGCGCGGTTCCGACCTGGTGGTGACGGCGATCTTCGAAGGCCGCAATGCCGCCGAAGGAATCCTGGATTACCTGGGCGTCTGATCGACGCCTGACCCTGTAGGAGCCGGCTTGCTGGCGATTCAGACGACGCGGTGTATCAGGTACACCGCGTTATCGTTCATCGCCAGCAAGCCGGCTCCTACAGGG
>NZ_JBFTML010000058.1:0-29985 GCF_056396925.1 Pseudomonas sp. 05N433
CGATGAAGCTCAGGCCGAGGAAGGCCATGGTCCAGGGAATCACCTGACCGACCACGGCTTTCTGGTCGTCATCGAGGTTGAAGCCTTTGGGCGGCTGCAAGGATTCCAGGGGCCGTGGCAGCAGCTCGCCGTCATCGTCCAGTGGCATTTCGTTGGCCGAACGCGAACGTTCGATCAACTCCGCCAGCAAGAACAGCGCGCTCAAGGCCAGGGTCGAGCTGACCAGATAGAACAGCGCCGCGCCGATCAGGTTCGGCTGGGCGAAACCGATGGCCGACAACAAAATGCCTGCCGACACCAGGATGCTCAGGCTGGCCATGCGCTCCAGGCGTTGCGCGGCGAGGATCGCCACGGCGGCGCAGACGATGGTCGCCATGCCGCCGTAGATCAGCCAGTCGCCGCCGAAGTACGCAGAGGCCCCGGCCTGGCCGGAGAACAGCAGCGTCCACAGGCGTAGCAGGGTGTAGACGCCGACCTTGGTCATGATCGCGAACATCGCCGCTACCGGCGCGCTGGCTGCGGAGTACGCCGGCACCAGCCAGAAGTTCAGCGGCCACATGCCAGCCTTGGCCAGGAACGCCACTGCCAGAATCGCCGCGCCGGCATGCAGCAGGCCGCGATCGGCTTCCGGCACCAGCGGGATTTTCAGCGCCAGGTCGGCCATGTTCAGCGTGCCGGTGACGCCGTAAATCAGCGCCGCGCCAATCAGGAACAGCGACGAGGCCAGCAGGTTGATCGAGATGTAATGCAACCCCGACGACACCCGCGGCCGGCCCGAACCGTGCAACATCAGCCCGTAAGAGGCGGCGAGCAGCACTTCGAAAAACACGAACAGGTTGAACAGGTCCGCCGTGAGGAAGGCGCCGTACAGGCCCATCAACTGAATCTGGAACAGTGCGTGGAAACTCGAACCGGCGCCGTCCCAGCGGGCCATGGCGAACAGCAGGGCGCTGACGCCGATGATCCCGGTCAGCACCAGCATCAACGCCGACAGGCGATCGACCACCAGCACGATACCGAACGGCGCCTGCCAGTTGCCCGGCAGGTACACGCCGATGGAGCCGGGCACACCGGTGGTCTGCGTCCATTGCAGCAGCATTACGGCAATGCCCAGTCCCAGCAGGCTGGAGAACAGGTTGATCTTGGCCTTTAGCGGGCGGTGTTTCTCGCCCAGCATCAGCATCACGGCGGCGGTCAGCAGCGGCAGCAGAATCGGTGCAACGATCAGGTGAGTCATCGCCATCATTCTTTAGGCTCCCGGCCATCCACATGGTCGGTGCCAGTCAGGCCCCGGGAGGCGAGCAGCACCACCAGGAACAGCGCGGTCATGGCGAAACTGATGACGATTGCGGTCAGCACCAGCGCCTGCGGCAGCGGGTCGGTGTAGTGCAGCAAATCCTGAGGCACGCCGTCCTTGATGTTCGGCTCCTTGCCGATGAACAGGCTGCCCATGCTGAAGATGAACAGGTTGACGCCATAGGACAGCAGGCACAAGCCCATGACCACCTGGAACGTCCGTGGCCGCAGGATCAGCCATACGCCGGACGCGGCCAGCACACCGATGGCGATTGCGATGACTTCTTCCATCAGATGGCTCCTTGGGTGACAACGGATTTGGCCGCGGGCCTGATTTGCGCGCTGGTTTTATGACCGCGTACCGATTGGTGGGCGAGGGCGGTGAGGATCAACAGCGTCGAACCGACCACCACGGCGTACACGCCAATATCGAAGAACAGCGCGCTGGCGATATGAATGTCACCCAGCAGCGGCAGCTCGAAATGCCAGGTGTGGGTGGTCAGGAACGGATACCCGACCGCCATCGCCCCGAGCCCGGTAACGGTGGCGAACAACAGCCCGGTGCCCATCCAGCGCAGCGGCCGCAAGCTCATTTGCGCCTCGACCCACTGGGTGCCGGCGACCATGTATTGCAGGATGAACGCCACCGACATCACCAGTCCGGCGACGAAACCGCCACCCGGTTGGTTGTGCCCGCGCAGGAACAGATAGAAGGAGATCACCAGGGCGATCGGCAACAGCAGGCGCACCAGCACCGCCGGCACCATCATGAAACCGAGCGCGGTGTCGCTGGCGTGACGCGGGTTGACCAGATCGGTGACCACATCGGGCGCCAGCAGACGCTGTTGGGCCGGCAGTTGCAGGCTTTCTTTCGGAGGGCGGAAGCGTCGCAGCAGGGCGAACACCGCCAGGGCCACGGCCACCAGCACGGTGATTTCGCCGAGGGTGTCGAAGCCACGGAAATCCACCAGCATCACGTTGACCACGTTGCTGCCACCGCCTTCGGGTAGGGCGCGGCTGAGGTAGAACGAAGAAATGTCGTTGGGCGTCTGGCGGGTCAGCATCGCGTAGGACAACAGCGCCATGCCGCCACCGACCGCTGTCGATAGCAGCAAGTCGCGAACCCGCCGTACCCGCGCCTTGCGCAGGCTGCTCGGCAACGGTGACACCTCTTCGATCCGTCGCGGCAACCAGCGCAGGCCGAGCAGGATCAGCACCATGGTCACCACTTCGACCACCAGTTGCGTCAGGGCCAGGTCCGGCGCCGAGAACCAGACGAAGGTCACGCAGGTCATCAGGCCGCAGACACTGACCATGGTCAGGGCCGCGAGCCGGTGATACTTGGCTTGCCACGCCGCGCCGAGGGCACAGGCAATCGCCAGCAGCCAGAGGATCACGAACACGATCGAGCCCGGAATTTTCGCCCGGTCACCCCAGCTCAGGCTGCTGTGCAGCATCGGGATCACCCCGGCCAGTACGGCGGCGAGCACCACCAGAAACAGTTGGGTTTGCAGGCGCCGGGTGCTGATCCGCCGCTCCAGGCGACGGGCCAGGCGCATCATGACCACCAGGCTGCGCTCGAACAGCCGCTTGCCATTGAAACGGCTGATCACCGGCGGGTGCGTGAAGCGTCCTTGCTTGAGTTGATTACGCAGCAACAGGTAAAGCACGATGCCGCCGGACATGGCAATCAGGCTCATGAACATCGGTGCGTTCCAGCCGTGCCAGATCGCCAGGCTGTACTCGGGCAGCGTGCCGCCCACCACCGGCAATGCGGCGGCGGCGAGCAGCGAGCCGACCACTTGAGCGGGGAAAATCCCCACCACCAGACAGGTGAGCACCAGCAACTCCACCGGCGCGCGCATCCAGCGCGGCGGTTCGTGCGGGGTGTGCGGCAGATCGGTGGCGGTCGGGCCGAAGAACACGTCAACGGTGAAGCGCAGGGAGTAGGCGACGCTGAACGTCCCGGCGATGGTCGCGACGATCGGCAGGGTCATCTCGATCCAGGCCGTGGCGTTGATGAACACGGTTTCGGCGAAGAACATCTCTTTCGACAGGAAGCCGTTGAGCAGCGGCACGCCGGCCATGGAGGCGCTGGCAACCATGGCCAGGGTGGCGGTGAACGGGATCAGTTTGACCAGGCCGCTGAGTTTGCGAATGTCCCGGGTGCCGCTTTCGTGGTCGATGATCCCGGCGGCCATGAACAGCGAGGCCTTGAACGTGGCGTGGTTGAGAATGTGGAACACCGCGGCCACGGCGGCCAGCGGACTGTTCAGGCCCAGCAGCAGGGTGATCAGGCCTAGGTGGCTGATGGTCGAGTAGGCCAGCAGGCCCTTGAGGTCGTTCTGGAACATCGCGCAGTAAGCGCCGAGCAACAGGGTGCAGGCGCCGGCCCCGCTGACGATGTAGAACCATTCTTCGCTGCCGGACAGCGACGGCCACAGGCGCGCGAGCAGGAACACCCCGGCCTTGACCATGGTCGCCGAGTGCAGATACGCCGAGACCGGTGTCGGTGCCGCCATCGCGTGGGGCAACCAGAAGTGGAAGGGAAATTGCGCACTTTTGCTCAGGGCGCCAATCAGGATCAGGGGCAGCAGAACAGGGTAGAGGGCATGCGCGCGAATCAGATCGCCGGCGGCCAGGACCTTGTCCAGGTCATAGCTGCCCACCACATGGCCGAGCAGCATGACCCCTGCCAGCAAACACAAACCGCCCGCGCCGGTGACCATCAGTGCCATATAAGCACCCCGTCGCGCATCGGCGCGGTGGTGCCAGTAGCCGATCAACAGGAACGAGAAGAGGCTGGTCAGCTCCCAGAAAAACACGATCTGGATCAGGTTGCCGGAAATCACCAACYCCAGCATGGCGCCCATGAACGCCAGGAAAAACGCAAAGAAGCGCGGCACCGGATCGTCTGGTGACATGTAATAACGGGCGTACAACGAAACCAGCGTGCCGATGCCCAGCACCAGCATCGAGAACAGCCAGGCGAAACCGTCCATGCGCAGCACGAAGTTCAGGCCCAGGCTGGGGAGCCAGAAGAACTCTTCACGGATCACGCCGCCATGGGCGATTTGCGGGTACAAGAGGGCGACCTGGACGGTGCCGATCAAGGCAACCAGGCCAGCCAACAGCGATTCGGTATTACGCGCGTTGTGCGGCAGCAAGGCTGCCAGACAGCTGCCGATAAAAGGCAGAAGCAGTAGAACTATCAGGGACATAGGCTTCTAATCTGCGGAAGTTTGTGAAGCATCATACGTGCCAGCTCCCCGATCACCAAACGCCAAGCTGTCGCAGAATCCTACAAGATAGACGCAGAAACCCTGTTTATCATTGTTTCAAAGGAGATCGCGATCGTTCCCACGCGTGGGAACGATCAGTGTTCGGTTTCCTGTACCGAATCTTCTTCGATCTCGGGAACAACTTTCCCCTTGGTCTTCAACTCACTGACAATCACCGCCGCCACAATCAACCCCGCCCCAACCAGCGCAATCGCCGGCAAGCGTTCCCCGGCGAGCCGCCCGGCAATCCCGGCCCACACCGGCTCCCCGGCATAGATCAACGTCGCCCGGGTCGGCGAAACACTCTTCTGTGCCCAGTTCATCGCCACCTGGATCGCCGCACTCGCCGCGCCCAGGCCCAAAGCGCTGCACAACAGCAACCACGAGAAGTCGGGAATCACTTCTTGGGTCGGCACCACCATCAGGAACGACAGCACCGACGTCACCGCCAATTGCACCACCGTCACCCGCCGCACGTCGACCTGGCCGGCATAGGTGCTGATCAGAATGATTTCCGCGGCAATCGCCACGGCGCTGATCAATGTAGCGATTTCACCGGGGCTGAAATTGAGCGACGCGCCGGAAGGCCCCGACAGCAACATCAACCCGGTAAAGGCCAGCATGATCCCGATGCTCGGCATCAACCCCGGACGACGCCCCAGCACCAGCCATTGCAGCAGCGGCACGAACGGCACATACAGCGCGGTAATAAACGCCGACTGACTGCTGGGAATGCTCTGCAAACCCACGGTCTGCAAGCCGTAACCAAGCATGATCGCCACGCCGATAAACGCCCCGGCCTTGAGTTCGAACAGCGTCAGTTCACGCAGATGGCGCCAGGAGAACAGCGCCACAAGGCTCGCCGCCGCGGCAAAACGCAGCCCGACAAAGAACATCGGCCCGCTGACGGTCATCGCATGCTGCACCAGCAAAAAGGTCCCGCCCCAGACCATGGTAATCAGCACCAGCACGCACTCGGCCTTGCTGAACCGGGAGAAACGGGGGGAAGTATGAGAAGCGTTCATTGACGTCATGACCTTGCGCGCCATCTGAGGGAGACGCACAATGCGCCCGAAGTTGGGCAGTATACTGCGCAACGCCACCCAGTGAGCAATATAGTGCACAAAGATTCCACCCAACGGGCTTCGGTCCTCCAGCACGTCAGCCTGAACGTGCGACGTCTGCGCCACGCCGCCGACATGAGCCAGAGCGCCCTGGCCGAAAAGTCCGGGGTCAGCCGCCGGATGCTGGTGGCCATCGAGGCCGGCGAGAAGAACGTCAGCCTGACCACCCTCGACCGCGTGGCCGAAGCGCTGGACGTGGCCTTCAGCGACCTGATCCAGGCCCCCGACGCTCGCGACCCGAGCCGCATCAACGAACTGGCCTGGGCCGGTACGATCCCGGGCAGTAAAGCGGTGCTGCTGGCCAAAGCCACCGCCACCCGCGAAGTAGAACTCTGGGAATGGCGCCTGGAACCGGGCGAGCATTACCCCTCGGAGCCGGATGCCGAAGGCTACAGCGAACAGCTTTATGTGTTTGAAGGTTGCCTGACACTGATGCTTGACGGTCAGCCGCAGAAAATTGCGGCTGGCGAGTTCTTTATGTTTGCCAGTCATCAACCGCATTCTTATCGCAATGATGGGGACGTGGCGGCGCGGTTTGTGCGTAATGTGGTGATTTGAACGGGCAGCACTACTCATTGGGGAAAGTGTCACACCTGTTATTTCTGACAGTAGACGTGGAGCGAGATTGATCGCTAACTGGAGTTCGGCTCGTTGCCGAGATCTGACCGTCTATTCACAGGAATGCAGAAAATGGCAAATCTGGAACCGCTAATCATCAACGAGGCTATTGGTAACGTCATTAAGCTGATGGATGTCCCAACTGTCGGTGCGACAGCCCTTATTCCTGTCCCACCCAACGCCCAACCGGGCGATTCAATCTGCATATTCATTGCAGACAAGATGGTTGCAGAGGCTTCGAGTGATGACCCGGCCGAAGACTTTTGCGCCTGCCGTTTGCCAAAAACAGCCTTACTGGACAACGCAGGGCAGCAGAAGGAATTCCGATACATCGTCCGCAACTCGGCTGGTAATCCTGTTCATTCCGATCCGATTCTTTATGACATCCACCATTCTCTTGATTGAATTGCTTCGTTGCTAAAAACCAATGCACGGCAACCCGCCTCCTTGTGAGCGCGGGCTTGCTTGCGATGGCGGTGTGACTGACGATACCCAGGCTGTGGCTTGACACGGGGCGATCTGCGCCACTTCCATTCAGGTAAACATTGATCGATGAGAACGCCATGACTGACACCCCAAGCGGACAGGCGACCGACGCCATCCGTCACGCTGACATCCTGATCATCGGCGGCGGCCTGAGTGGCGCGATGCTGGCGGCGCAGTTGTTGCGCTTGCCCGGTCAGCGCCGGGTTCTGGTGATCGAGCCGCGGGCAGAACTGGGCCGTGGCGAAGCCTATAGCGCGGTGGAACTGGGGCATACGCTCAATGGCAACGCGGCGCGGATGAGCGTCGACCCGGACAACGCCGATGACCTGACCCAATGGCTGACCGAACACATCGCCGCCGGTGGCTGGCCGGAGTCGGATGAGCAGCATGTGCCGGTCAGCGAACTGTTTCCGCCGCGCGGGTTGTTTGGCGTTTATGTGCAGCAGCGTCTGGCTGAAGCGCAGGCGGTGGGCGCATTGAAGGGGGCGAGTGTCGAACATGTGCGGGCCGAGGTGGTGGACCTGCAGACCTCTGCCGACTCTGTGCAACTGACCTTGAACGATGGCCAGCGTCTGCAAGGCGCATTCGCGGTGCTAGCTACCGGCATGTTCCCGGCAGCACGCACGCCGCAGACCGAGTCCAGCGGTTTGAATGCGGCTGCACTCGACCCGTGGGATGTGGCCGCCATGCGTCAACTCGATCCGCAGTCGACGGTACTGATCATCGGCTCGGGCCTGACCATGGTCGATGCCGTGGTGTCGCTGGAGCAAGCCGGGCATCGTGGGCCGATCGAAGTCTTTTCCCGTCATGGCCTGCTGCCGCATGTGCGCAGGCAGCCGCCGGCGTGGGTGGATTTTCTCGCCGAGGACCACAGTATTCGCACACCGCGTCAGCTGGTGCGCGAACTGCGCCGGCATTGCCGCGATGCCATCGCTCAGGGCATCGACTGGCAAGCGCCGTTGGATACCGTTCGGGCGCATATCGGGCGGTTGTGGAGTCAGGCGACCGATGTGCAACGCCGGCAATTTGTGCGGCATGTACGGCCATGGTGGGAAAGCCATCACCATCGCTCGCCGCCGCTGAGTGCCGAGTTGGTGGCGCAGCTACACGGGGAAGGGCGGTTGCGGATTCATGCCGCATCGTTCAAGGGGCTCGAGCCTGCGTCGGACGGTGAGGTCAGCATCCGCATTCGTCGTCGTGGTGAGGCGCAAACCTGCGTGGTGCATGGCGCGGCGCTGATCAACTCCAGCGGCATCGAATACGACTGGCGCCGGGTGGCGCGGCCGTTGCCCCAGCAATTGCTCGCTCGCGGGCTGGTGCGTCCGGGGCCATTGGCGTTGGGCATTGCTGCGGCGGTGGATGGCGCGGTACTCAGCGCCGACGGGCAGGTCGCCAGCCGTTTGTTCGCCATGGGGCCGCCGTTGCGCGGCATGTGGTGGGAGAGCACGGCGGTAACTGATGTGGCGAGCCAGGCCAAGTCTCTTGCGGCGCGATTAGTCAGCGATCTGTTGTAGCAGCTGCCGAGCCCGCGAGGCTGCTGCTACGGGCAGGCCAAGTCTCTTGCTCGCGAAGAGGCCAGCCCATCCACCGCAAAATCCACAGTAAGACCAATAAACAGGCGATGTTTAATCGACATCTCCTGATACTCACTCAGACTACACAGCCTTGCGCCGCTGCCTACGACTACGCCAGAATCCGCCGGCTTGTGCGCCTTGAGGCCGGGCTCTATCGTTTCCGGGTCGCTGAAGAATCAGCGATCGGGTTTAGCAGCTCGATGAATATCAAGGCACGTCAGTGTCGCCATTCGCGTTATGGCGGCTATGCGTGGGGCACTTCGGTGCGCCGGGTTCCTTGATCCCTGGTCTGCTAACCCGCGTACAGCCGCCACCTTCTTCGTTTAGCAGCGATAGATGTCGGCTCCACTGATCAAGGAGCTTCATTTATGTTCAAACCAACACCAAATCCTCCGGAAACCGACGACGTTTCCCCCTACGAATCCCTCGATTCGAAAAAACTCCACGAAGCCGCCGACCGCGCCCTCGACCATTACCTCAAACCACCCATCCCCAAAGCCACCAAGCGCAAACTCAGTACCATTTACCATGTGGGTGCGAAGGTCGATAACGAAACCCTGCTGGTCAACGCCTGCGAATCCCTGGCGTCAGCGAGCATGATGCTCAGTGAGTTCGTCGGGTTGATGGACATGCCACATCGCAATGTGATGTTGGGGATTCAATCGGTGGTCATGCTTGGGGAGTTGGCGGTGAACCGGGTGCTGGATAACCTCGATCCTCAGAACTGAGTGACCCATTGTGGCGAGGGAGCTTGTCGGATCGCCGCACCGTCCCGCTCGGCTGCGCAGCAGTCGCAAAACCGGCATATGCGGTGTGCCAGAAAAATGCGGTTGCTGGATTTGGGGTCGCTTCGCAACCCAGCGGGAGCAAGCTCCCTCGCCACAGTGGGCTCCACTGACTCAGTCCCCAAAAACAAGAAACCCCGCATCACGCGGGGTTTCTTGTTTCCGGTGGTTCGGGAAAGCGGGCCATCGCGGGCCTGCTTCCACAGGGTTTCGCGTATCAAGCCACCACTTGGTAACACGGCACATACGCCGCGCCACCCGGCAGTTTCATCCGGTGCTGGGCAACGAAGGCTTTGAGCAAATGGTCCAGCGGCTGCAAGACCTCGGCATCACCGCGAATCTGGTACGGCCCGTGTTCTTCGATCAGGCGGATGCCCTTGTCCTTGACGTTGCCGGCGACGATGCCGGAGAACGCGCGGCGCAGGTTGGCGGCCAGTTCGTGGGGCGGCAGGTTGCGGCTCAGTTGCAGGTTGGCCATGTTGGCGTGGGTCGGGTCGAACGGGCGCTGGAAGCCTTCGTCGATCTTCAGTAGCCAGTTGAAATGGAACGCGTCGTTGCGCTCACGGCGGAACTGTTTGACCGCTTTGAGGCCCTGAGTCATCTGCCGCGCTACTTCGGCCGGGTCGTCGATGATGATCTCGTAGTGCYGCTGCGCTTCTTCACCGAGGGTTGCGCCGACGAAGGCGTGCAGTTGCTCCAGATACGGCGCGGCGCTTTTCGGCCCGGTAAGGACCACCGGGAACGGCAGGTCCTGGTTGTCCGGATGCATCAGGATGCCGAGCAGGTACAGGAACTCTTCGGCCGTGCCCGCGCCGCCGGGGAAAATGATGATGCCGTGGCCAACCCGCACGAACGCTTCCAGGCGTTTCTCGATGTCCGGCAGGATAACCAGTTCGTTGACGATCGGGTTCGGTGCTTCGGCGGCGATGATCCCCGGCTCGGTCAAGCCGAGGTAACGGCCGCCGTGGATGCGTTGCTTGGCATGGGCGATGGTCGCGCCTTTCATCGGGCCTTTCATCACGCCAGGGCCGCAACCGGTGCAGATGTCCAGGCTGCGCAGGCCGAGTTCGTGGCCGACTTTCTTGGTGTATTTGTATTCTTCGGTGTTGATCGAGTGGCCGCCCCAGCACACCACGATTTTCGGCTCGACGCCGGGGCGCAGGGTGCGGGCGTTGCGCAGCAGGTGGAAGACGTAGTCGCTGATGCCCTGGGAGGTGCTCAGGTCGATGCTCAAGGCGTCGAGTTCGTTTTCGGTGTAGACGATGTCGCGCAGGGCGCTGAAGAGCATTTCGCGGGTGCTGGCAATCATTTCGCCATCGACGAAAGCGTCGGCGGGGGCGTTCAGCAGTTCCAGGCGTACGCCACGGTCTTGCTGGTGAATGCGGATTTCGAAGTCTTTGTAGGCTTCCAGGATGGTCTTGGCGTTATCGACGTGGGCGCCGGTATTGAGGATGGCCAGGGCGCACTGGCGGAAGAGGGTGTAGGTGATGCCGGATGATGCTTCGCTCAGTTGCTGCACTTCACGCTGGGAGAGCGTTTCCAGGCTGCCTTTAGGGCTGACCGAGGCGTTGATTACATGTCGTTGGGTCATTCAATGATCCTTAAAACGATGTCACCCGCCAGCAACGGCGCATGGCATCCGAATAGTGTGTATCCATGATGAAGATGGCACGAACTGCGCTGTATCGCCATGCTCCCGTTTGACGATGAAAAGATGAAAAGGAGCTCCAGCATAGCTAAATCCTTCGGGGAGGCGATAATGCCTCGCAGTCTTTTTGTCACAGCGCCTTTTACCATCGATGCAAGGAACCCCGTCGCGATGTTCGAAATCCAGCCAATGAATGCCGAAACCTATCGACGCCAGACGCGGCGCAGCACGGTGATCATCGCCCTGATGTTCCTGGCGCTGGCGATGGTGCTGTCGACGGTGGCGGTGACGTTGTTCGGTGAGCCCGGCGGCGATAATCTGCGGTTCAACGTGGGCGGTGTGTTTGCCGCGTTGTTGCTGACAGTGGCGCTGATGCGCGGCAAGTTCTGGAGGCAGGAGTGGATGGCGCCAGCGGTCTATGGTTGGCAGCTCAAGCGCAGCCTGATGAGCGTCACCAACGTCATGCACCAGGTGACGGCGGCGGTGGAGCAGGGCGACCCTGCCGCCATGAAGCTGCTGCGCTTTTATCACTTGGGGCTGAGCCAGATGCACCAGTTGGACGGCAACTCCAGCGATCAAAGTCAGCTGACCCGAGAGATGGACCAGCACAAGGCACGGATGGACGCGTTGGGCATCGAGACCGAACAGAGGCGATTGAATCCGGCCTGGTTTGAGGCGATCAAACAGACGCCGATGTAGGATTACGATCGCTGGCAATGAGCGTTTTTGTGCAAATCACCTATCGTATCGGTAGCGGGTTGTAATGGTTTGAGCGCCGGTCACGGCTGGCTGGCGCTAAAAGGGCGAACGGGAAAATTCGCCATGTCATAAGGGATTCAGGGAGCGTCATGGGGCATCCGTCCGTCAAAGATCGTATCGAACACACCCGGTTCGCCACGCCTTGGGTGCCCGAGCCGGTTGAGACAACGCTCAAGGTTCGATACGCGGTTTCTCTGCTGATTTCGGTGTGCCTGTCCTTGATGGCCATTGTGATCGGTGAAAGCTGGAACTCGCGTCAGTACCATCTGCGTGAGAGCGAAGTGGCGATGTCCAACCTGGCGCAAACCCTGGCCTCGCAGGCGCAGGCATCGATCAAACAGGCCGACACGCTACTGTTCTCCCTGGTGGACCGCCTCGAAATCGATGGCATGCAACCGGAAAAATTTCCCCGACTGCAACGTTTGCTCCAGGCTCAGCGCAGTGAGTTGGTACAGATCCATGGGCTGTTCGTGTTCGATGAAGAAGGACGCTGGCTCGCCAACGCCATTAACGTCATACCGCCCAATGCCAATAATTCCGACCGTGAATATTTCATCTACCACCGTGATCATCCCGACCGCGGCCCTCATATCGGTCCGTCGATAAAAAGTCGCTCGACCGGTGAGTGGATCATGACCGTGTCACGCCGGATCAATCACCCTGATGGCCGGTTTGCCGGCGTGGTGGTGGCTTCGATCTACCTCAAGCATTTCCTGGATTTGTACAACAGCATCGACATGGGCAATAACGGCGTGATCAACCTGATCTCCGATGACGCCACCATCGTCGTTCGGCGCCCGTTCAACGAAGCCGATATCGGCACCAGTGTTGCCAAAGGGCCGCTGTTTACCCAGCTGTTGCCCAAGGGCGATTCCGGTACGGCAACGGTCAGGTCCTTTGTCGACGGGGTGGTGCGGGTCGTGGGGTTTCGACGGGTCGAGGGGTATCCGCTTGTCGTCTTTGCCGGGCTCGACAAGGATGAAGTCCTGGCCAGTTGGCGGCAGGAATCAATATTCAGTGCGGGCATCGTCCTGTTGCTGCTGGGGTTTCTGGGGGCTCTCGGTTATCGCCTGATCCGCCTCATGAAGCAGCAGAATCATATTCAGAACAATCTGTTGGAGACTCAGGACAAACTCATTGAGGTCAACCGCAGCCTGGAGTTGCTGGCGCTGGAGGATGCACTGACCGGGCTTTCCAACCGGCGTCAATTCGACCTGTTCATTCTCGCGGAAATGGGCCGCGCCAGGCGTAGCCAGACCCATCTTGCGCTGCTGATGATCGATGTCGACCACTTCAAGAGCTTCAATGATCACTACGGTCATTTGGCGGGCGATGAGTGTTTGCGCAAAATCAGCACGATCATCACCGAAAACATCAAGCGCCCCGGCGATCTCGCGGCTCGCTTCGGTGGTGAGGAGTTTACGGTGGTGCTGCCCGGTACCGACTACGTGGGGGCGTTTCTGGTAGCGGAAAACATCCGCCGTGCGGTTCAGCAGGCCGGCATCGAGCACGTTGGGGGCGTGGAAGGCGTGGTCACAGTCAGCGTGGGTGTCTGCGCCTACGACCCGGCCTCGCAAGCCCAGCCCGACGACATTGTCGGCGCCGCGGACAAGGCGCTGTATGTGGCCAAGGCCAGTGGCCGGAACATGAGTGTTATCGCCAACTGAGTTCAACCGGACCGGTGGTTACTGCCTGAACGGGTCGGATGCTTCCATTGCCGGAACAGCCGCGCATAGATCAGCACGTTGAGCGCCAACACCACGCTGCCCAGTGCCAGTTGAATCGTGGGCGTCAGCCCGGCCGGGTAAATAATCGGCCACACGTAATGCTCGATAAAACCGCCACCGTAACCGGTTTGCCCGGCCGCGTGGCGCATGCGGTTTTCCCATTCGGTGAGTGGGCACGCCAGGTGGAAGATTTCCACGATCACACCCCATGCAGCGGCGGGCAGGTGCCACCAGATCAGGTGGCGCCATTTGAGCACCAGCAGCCCGCCGAACAGCACGAACAGAATGAACAACAAGTGAGACAGCACCAGCCCGTCGGCGGCGATTCGGTAAAGCATGTCGATTCCCTGACGTGTTGGGTGAATCGCTCCATGGTACTCGGGCTGGACGCTTGTGCTCTATCGATTGCCGCCTTCAAGCGCTGTCAGTACTTCTTTCAAACGCACCGTCGTGCTTTCACTGCTGCGTTGCATCGGCGCTCGCAGCTCGTCGCGGATAAATCCTTCAAGGGCCAGGGCAGTTTTCACCGGGGCGGGATTGGGCTCGATGAACAGGCTGTGGATCAGTGGCAGCAACTGGAAGAAGGTCGTTCGGCCGGCCGCTAAGCGGTTGTCGCGAAGCTGTTGATACAGCGTCACGAACAGCTCGGGATGAACATGGGCCGAGGCGGCAATTGCGCCTTTGGCCCCCAGGCATAGCGCGCCGAAGATCTGATTATCTTCGCCGCACAGCACGTCGACGTTACCGCTGGAGAGCAGTGCCAAGGTGTTGGCTGGGTTGCCGCCGCAGTCCTTGATCGCGACGATCCGCTCATGGGCGACGATCCGGAGCAGGGTCGCCTGCTCGAAGGCTATGCCGGTGCGATAGGGGATGTCGTAGAGAATAATCGGGGCGCTGGACGCATCGGCGACGGTCTTGAAAAAGGCTTCGAGGCCGGCCTGGGAAGGGCGGATGTAGTAGGGCGGCGGCACCAGCAAGCCCGCCAGGGGACGCTTCAGGATTTCGCTTTGAAATTGCAGCAACTCGGTGAGGTTGTTGCCGGCCAGGCCCATGACCACGCGTTCTGGTGGAACCTGTTCCAGCACCGCATCGAGCACCGCCAGTTGTTCATGTTTGGCCAGCGCCGCGGCTTCCCCGGTGGTGCCGCAGACCACTATGCCATCGACGCCTTTTTCCAGCAGATGACTGACCAGCCGCCGCAATCCGGCGAAGTCGATCGCGCCATTGTGAAACGGCGTAACGATGGGAACCCAGATACCTTGAAACGATGACATGCACTTTCTCCTGAAGGTTGACCGATTTCGTCACCGTCAGAAGCGTAGAAGGAAGTCAGCAAGAGGAGGGGTGTCCGTCGCGCTCAATGTCCTGTCAGCTCATCTGACGGGACAGCGCGCCCCGGTCACATGAGCGACTGTTTCTTCGATTTAGGGGCGTGCGCAACGCAACCTTGCGCCTTGGCAATCAAGCCAATGACGACAGTGTTGAGGTTGAAGGTTGCGGACATGGTTGCTTACACCCTGAATGAGGCGCCAGTTTTAAAAGCCGACGGGGTATTTGTCAATCGTGAAGTCGTTGCAAGTGCGCAAGATTGTTCAAGCCATCGGCCATGACTGCTGGCACAGTCTGAAGACTTTTCCTGGTTGTAGAGCGTTATGTCCAACTCATTCATGCCGCGTACTGCATTCCTTCGTGGCGCCGCGGCCATCATGCCGTTGTCCCTGGCGACCGCGCCCTGGGGGTTGCTGGCCGGTTCCATGGCCATCGAGGCCAACCTCACGCCCCTGCAAGGCCAGGGGCTGTCGAGCATCGTGTTTGCCGGCGCGGCGCAATTGGTCGCCATCGGCATGCTCAAGGGCGGCGCCGGGGTCTTTTCGATTCTGTTGACCACGTTGCTGYTGACCTCCCAGCATTTGCTGTACGGAATGAGCATGCGTTCGGTGATTTCCCCGTTGCCGGGCCGCTGGCGTATCGGGCTGGGCTTTTTGCTCACCGACGAGTTGTTCGCCCTGACCAGTCAGCATGACAAACAGCAGTTCAACCGCTGGTACGCCCTCGGCGTGGGCCTGACGTTTTACATCGCATGGAACCTCTTCACCCTGGCGGGCATTGTGCTGGGCAGCAGCATTCCGGGCCTCGAACACCTGGGGCTGGATTTCTCCATCGCCGCGACGTTTATCGCCTTGATCACGCCGGTGGTGCGCAACGTTCCGACGGTGGTCTGCGTGGCGGTCTCGCTGTTCTGTTCGGTGCTGTTCAGCTATTGGCAATGGGGCTCGGCGCTGGTGCTGTCGGGGTTGGCGGGCATGACGGCGGGCTTTATCTGCAACAAACTCTACGTGGGGCGCACATGATGGTCTGGGCTGTGATTATCGGGATGGGCCTGCTGGTGTTCCTGAACCGCTACGTCTTTCTCGAACCTCGGCTGCCGGTGCGCTTGAGCAGCAATGCCCGGCAGTTCCTCGGTTTTGCGGTGCCGGGCATGCTCACCGCGATCTGCGGGCCGATTGTGTTCATGCCCGACAAACAGTTGAACCTGCAGTGGGACAACCCCTACCTGATCAGTTCGCTGGTGGCCGTGGGCCTGGTGCTTTACACCCGCAATACTCTGCTCAGCATGTTGTTGAGCATGGGCTTTTTCTTTTTGCTGCGCTGGTGGCTCTGAGTCGTCCGAGGCGAAACTGTTCTACGCTTAACGGATGATCCCTTGAGGACGGGAGGTGGACATGGCCACTGAACCAAAGCGTCCGGACCTGGATGATGAGACCGATGAACCGACGGAGGAAGAAATCGAGCGGCAGAAGCGTTCGACGCCGGACTGGAAGCACCCCGACGACGGCAAAGAGCTGTCGGACCGCGACCAGGAACACCCGCTGAAGCCCTGATCGGTTTGCACATCCCCAAAGCCCCGCCAATTGATGGCGGGGCTTTTTAGTTCTTGTAGCTTGAAATGCAATCACCTGGGGAGCAGGCGCTGGAACCAAACACTGTGTACCCTTATCCAACCTCGGCTCGCAGCGATTGGCGGGCCGGTCGAAGGATGAATGGGCGAGGGGTTTTTGCCATTAAACGTGACGGTCGCAAGGTCTGGCCCAAGGCAAAACATGAAGCAGTTGATCAAGGTTCTATCCGTATTCGCCATCGCCGTCGGCCTGTTTGGCTGCATCGCCGCGCCCATTGAGATGACGCCGCAGACGCAACAGCGTCTGCAAGCGCAGGCGCCGATCCGCTTTCTGCTGACCTTCGACGACGGGCCCAGCGCGTCCGGTTTTTACAACCCGACCGCCACTGTACTCGACAGCCTGGCGCACAATCCGCTGCAACCGGACATCAAAGCCGTGTTCTTCGTGCAGACCCGAGCCTCGGGCGCCGGCGGCAGTGACGTGGGGCGCCAACTCATGCGGCGCGAACAGGCCGAAGGTCACCTGTTGGGCTTTCACACGGCCACTCCCCACCACACCAACCATCGCTCCCTGGAGCCGGAACAACTGGAACAGTCGCTGACCAACGGCAGCGCAGACATCGCCGCGATCACTGGCACTCCACCGAACCTGGTGCGTCCGCCGTTCTGGAACTACGACAAACGCACCTTCGCCGCCTACCAACAGCATGGCATGCATGTACTGCTGACCGACCTGAGCGCCAATGACGGCAAGATCTGGGGCTTCAACGCCAGCCCTCGGCGGCGGGCCAATATGTTGCGGCAGCTGTCGGAAGTGCGCGAGCGCATCGCCCTTGGCGAGTTGCCGACGGTGGACGGGGTGATCCCGGTGGTGGTGACCTTTCACGACCTCAACCGCTACACCGCCCGGCATGCCCGCGAATACCTGCAAATCCTCCTCGACAGTGCCAACGCCACCGGTCTGGCCACGGCGCAGAAACCGTTTTACGACGACACGGCAGCGCTACAGCGGGCGGCCATGGCGCGCACCGTCAAGCAGAGTTCCGAGCCTGTTCGTTTGCCGGGGATCTGGAATTGGATATGGGATGGGGATGCTCACTGAACCCGCTGGCGCATTGCGCAAGCTGGACTAATCTCAGTGGATCCAATCGGAAAACCGTCCATGGAGGGGCGTCTGTCATGGTTTCAATTGAGCAGCTTTGCCAGATTGTCGAGTCCGGTTTCAAGCCGCTCTCCTGCGAATGCACCGTGAACCATGATGAAACCTTGCGGATCAAGGTTTTCGATCAGAGCACCGGGCGGATTGAGTTGTTGATCACCGGCGTATCCCCCGACAAACTGATCAGTGTTCGCGATATTTCCAACCTGATTGGCGAACTTCGTACAGAAATGCGTGCCGGTCGCCGAGCGTTCGCCGGTGTCGTGGCCTAACCGCGACTTCTTGTAGCAGCTGCCGAAGGCTGCGTTCGGCTGCGTAGCAGTCGTAAAATCGGAGATCGCGATACATCAGGCAGACCGCATTAGCCGGATTCACGACCGCTACGCAGCCTCGCTGGGGCTCGACAGCTGCTACGGATTGCATTTACGGCTCAACTGTCGCGCGGCAGCAGTTCATCGATCATCTGCAAGCAATGATTCAACCCCGGCGACACATCGCCCACGCGCCTGCTGAGAATAATCGGCGAGATCGCGTTGTCTTCCAGCACCGGAGTGAAGCCAATGTCGTCGCGGTGCAGCAACTGCACCGAGGCCGGTACCAGCGTCACCCCGATTCCCGCCCCCACCAGACCAATCGCCGTTTGCAGCTCGTTGGTCCATTGCGCCACCTTGATGTGCACGCCACTGGCTTCGAACAATGCGATCACGTGGTCGGCGTAACTCGGGCGCGGGTTGCCGGGATAGAGCACAAAGGGTTCCTTGGCCAGTTCCCGAAGGCTGATGGGCCTGGCGAGGAGCGGGTGGCCGGCGGGGAGGGCGGCCACCAGTCGGTCTTCGGTGAGCACGGTCTGCAGGATGGCCGGGTCGTCGATGCGGATGCGCCCGAAGCCGATATCGATACGCCCGGCCTTGAGCGCCTGCACCTGTTGCAACGTGGTCATTTCCGAGAGCCCCAATTCCAGCGCCAGAGGCTCGCCGCTGCGCAACCGGCGAATCAGTTCCGGCAGCACGCCATAGAGGGTCGAGGGCGCAAAGCCGATKCCCAGCCAGGTCTTTTCGCCCAGGCCGATCCGCCGCGTGTTGTCGCAGACCTTGCCCAGTTGTTCGAGCAGGGCGGTGGAGTGTTCATGGAAAAAACGCCCGGCGTCGGTCAGCTTCAACGGTCGGCCGCGCTCCAGCAGCAGTACCCCGAGTTCGTCTTCCAGCTGCTGGATCTGCCGGCTCAGCGGCGGTTGGGCGATGTGCAGCAGTTCGGCGGCGCGGGTGAAGTTGAGGGTTTGAGCCAGCACCTGAAAATATCGCAGGTGACGCAGTTCCATGGGGCCTCCGGACGTCGATCTGTTAAATACCTTTAAGGTATCGAGTCAGACCAATTCTATATTGGCTTCCCGAAAAAAGCCGTACCAGAATCGGTTCCAGAACTTTAAGAACCTGACGGGTATCGCGACATGCTTGCAACAGCCATTGAATCGATCGAGACGATCATCGTCGATCTGCCGACCATTCGCCCACACAAGCTGGCGATGCACACCATGCAGAACCAGACCCTGGTGATCATTCGGGTGCGCTGTGCCGATGGCATTGAGGGTATCGGTGAGTCGACCACCATCGGCGGCCTGGCCTACGGCAACGAAAGCCCGGACAGCATCAAGACCAACATCGACAAACACTTCGCGCCACTGCTGATCAGCCAGGACAGCGGCAATGTGAATGCCGCGATGTTGCGCCTGGAGCGCAGCATTCGTGGCAACACCTTCGCCAAATCGGGTATCGAAAGCGCCTTGCTCGACGCCCAGGGCAAGCGCCTTGGCCTGTCGGTCAGTGAACTGTTGGGCGGACGGGTTCGCGATGCATTGCCGGTGGCCTGGACCCTGGCCAGCGGCGACACCGCCAAGGACATTGCCGAAGCGGAAAAAATGCTCGACCTGCGCCGCCACCGGATCTTCAAGCTGAAAATCGGCGCCGGAGAGGTCAACCGCGACCTGGCTCACGTTATTGCGATCAAAAAGGCCTTGGGCGATCGCGCCAGCGTGCGGGTCGATGTCAATCAGGCCTGGGACGAAGCAGTCGCTCTGCGGGCCTGCCGGATCCTCGGCACCAACGGCATCGACCTGATCGAACAACCGATCTCGCGCAATAACCGCGCCGGGATGGTGCGCCTGAATGCCATGAGCCCGGCGCCGATCATGGCCGATGAATCCATCGAATGCGTGGAAGATGCCTTTAACCTGGCACGGGAAGGCGCCGCTTCGGTGTTCGCTCTGAAAATCGCCAAGAACGGCGGCCCGCGCGCCGTGCTGCGAACCGCCGCGATTGCCGAGGCGGCCGGTATCGGCCTGTACGGCGGCACCATGCTCGAAGGCGGAATCGGCACGCTGGCCTCGGCCCATGCCTTTGTCACACTGAATACCTTGAGCTGGGATACCGAATTGTTCGGCCCGCTGCTGCTGACCGAAGACATCCTCAGCGAGCCCTTGGTCTACCGCGATTTCCAACTGCACGTCCCGTCAACACCGGGGCTGGGCCTGACCCTGGATGAAGAACGCCTGGCGTTTTTCCGTCGGGACAAAAGTTCCACTGTCGTTCATCAAGCCTGAGGAGGGCATCATGCTGTTTCACGTAAAAATGACCGTGAATTTACCGGTCGACATGAACCCGGAGCGCGCCGCTCAGCTCAAGGCAGACGAGAAAGCCCTGGCCCAGCGCCTGCAAGAGCAAGGCAAGTGGCGTCATCTGTGGCGCATCGCCGGGCTCTATGCCAATTACAGCGTGTTCGATGTCGACAGCGTTCAGGAACTGCACGACCTACTGATGCAATTGCCGCTGTACCCGTACATGGCCATCGAGGTCAACGCGCTGTGCCGGCATCCTTCTTCCATTCGCGAGGATGACCGCTGAACCCAGCCTGTTCAGTTCGCTACGCTAATAATTACAAGATGAGGATCCACCATGAACGTCAAGATTTCCCACACCGCCAGTGTCCAGAAGTTTCTCGAAGAAGCCAGCGGCCTGCTCAACGAGGCCGGCGATCCGCGGGTCAAAGCGCTGGTTTACCGCATCCTGCGTGATTCGGTGAACATCATCGAAGACCTGGCCGTGACCCCGGAAGAATTCTGGAAAGCCGTCAATTACCTCAACGTGCTGGGCGCGCGGCAGGAGGCCGGTCTGTTGGTTGCCGGGCTCGGTCTTGAGCATTACCTCGACCTGTTGATGGATGCCGAAGACGAGCAGGCCGGCAAATCCGGCGGCACCCCGCGGACCATCGAGGGGCCGCTGTATGTGGCGGGTGCACCGCTGTCGCAAGGCGAAGCGCGTCTCGATGACGGCGTCGATCCGGGTGTGACTCTGTTCATGCAGGGCCGGGTGTTCAATACCGCTGGCGAACCGCTGGCCGGGGCGGTGGTGGATGTCTGGCACGCCAACACCGGCGGCACCTATTCGTACTTCGACACCACCCAGTCCGAGTTCAACCTGCGTCGCCGGATCGTCACCGATGCCGAGGGCCGTTATCGCTTCCGTAGCATCGTGCCGTCGGGCTACGGCTGCCCGCCGGATGGTCCGACCCAGCAACTGCTCAATCAACTGGGCCGTCATGGCCAGCGGCCGGCGCACATTCACTTCTTTATTTCGGCACCGGATCATCGTCACCTGACCACCCAGATCAACCTCGATGGCGATCAGTACCTGCATGACGATTTCGCCTACGCCACCCGTGACGAACTAATCGCCAAGATCACTTTCAGCGACGATCCGCAGCGTGCGGCGGCCCATGGTGTGAGCGGTCGTTTTGCCGAAATCGATTTCGATTTCACCTTGCAGTCGTCCGCCCAGCCTGAGGAGCAGCAACGTCACGAGCGGGTCCGCGCACTCGAGGACTGATGCCCTCGACCCGCCGAACCGGGCCGCGAGATAACCGACCGTTTATCTCGTGGCCTTCTGTGTTTCGGGCAGTACCCTAGAATGGCGGCGCCACCGATAACAACAATGAGAGTGAACCGATGATGCAAGCGCAATTGTTGAGTCATCGCAGCAGAATCTTCGACCATGCCGACCCGTATGCGGTGTCGGGCTACGTCAATCAGCATGTCGGCAACCATTGCCTGCAGATGCCCAGGGCCGGCCGGCCGCTGGCCAGCCTCGATCATCGCAAGTTTGCCAGCCTTGATCTGTGCCGCATCAGTTATGGCGCCAGCGTGCGGGTTACCTCTGGCGCGCTGGACAGCATCTATCACTTGCAAGTGCTGTTGCGCGGCAATTGCCTGTGGCGTGGCCACGGTCAGGAACATTACTTCGCGCCCGGGGAGTTGCTGCTGATCAACCCGGACGATCCGGTGGATCTGACCTATTCCAGTGATTGCGAAAAATTCATCCTGAAAGTCCCCACCCGGCTGTTGGAGTCGGTGTGCGAGGAGCAGCGCTGGCGGTATCCGGGGCAGGGCGTGCGGTTTCTGGAAAACCGTTATCAGCTCAATCAACTGGAAGGTTTCGTCGGTCTGCTGGCGATGATTTGCCAGGAAGCTGAGGCTTCCGAGCCGATTCCTCGCGTGCAGGAGCACTATGCGCAAATCGTGGTCAGCAAGATGCTGGGCCTGATGAAAACCAACGTCATGCGCACCGATCCCGGCTCAGCCTCGGCCACGTTCGAGGCGCTGGTCGATTACATCGCCTGTAACCTCAAGCAAGACATCGACAGCGAAGAACTGGCGCGCCAGGCGCGGATGAGCCTGCGTTCGCTGTATGGGCTGTTCGAACGCAATGCGGGGGACACGCCGAAAAACTACATCCGGCAGAAGAAGCTCGAGCGTATTCACGCCAACCTGAGCGACCCGACCTGCAACGTGCGCAATGTCACGGAGGTGGCCATGGATTACGGCTTCCTGCACCTGGGCCGGTTCTCCGACAGCTACCGCAAACAGTTCGGCGAATTGCCTTCCGACACCCTCAAGCGCCGTCATTGATTGCCAAGACGTTTGACGAATAACCTGTGGCGAGGGGGCTTGCTTGTGGCGAGGGGGCTTGCCCCCGTTCGGCTGCGCAGCAGTCGTAAATCCTGCCGACGCGGTGTGCCTGACAGAATGCCGGGGGCCGCTTCGCAGCCCAGCGGGAGCAAGCTCCCTCGCCACATTGGCAATCATCAACAACCGACCGCCCCTTGCACAAAACGGATACAGGTCTGCACCCCGCGGATAGTCCGCCCCATCCCCACGTCCTAGCATKGCCCTGCCTGAATAAAAACAATGGAGGCTGCGGCCATGTCCCTGCGACCCGAATACCTTCACTCCCTGCTTGAAGAAAACCCTGAACAGGGTATCTATCGCTGCAAGCGCGAGATGTTCACTGACCCACGGCTGTTCGACCTCGAGATGGAACACATCTTCGAAGGCAACTGGCTGTACCTGGCGCACGAAAGCCAGATCCCCAACAACAACGATTTCTACACCACCACCATGGGGCGCCAGTCGATCTTCATCGCGCGCAACAAGGATGGCGTGCTGAATGCCTTTATCAACGCATGCAGCCACCGCGGGGCGATGCTCTGCCGGCACAAGACCGGCAACAAGAGCTCCTACACCTGCCCGTTCCACGGCTGGACCTTCAACAACTCCGGCAAGCTGCTCAAGGTCAAGGACCCGGCGGCGGCCGGCTACCCGGCGAGCTTCAATTGCGAAGGCTCCCACGACCTGACCAAAGTCGCGCGTTTCGAGTCCTATCGCGGCTTCCTGTTCGGCAGTCTCAAGGCCGACGTGGTGCCGTTGGTGGAGCACTTGGGCGAGTCGGCGAAGATCATCGACATGATCGTCGACCAGTCCGCCGATGGCCTGGAAGTGCTGCGCGGTTCCTCCAGTTACATCTACGAAGGCAACTGGAAACTCACCGCCGAAAACGGTGCCGACGGCTATCACGTCAGCTCCGTGCACTGGAACTACGCCGCCACCCAGAATCAGCGCAAACAGCGCGAAGCGGGCGAAGACATCCGCACCATGAGCGCCGGCACCTGGGCCAAGCAGGGCGGTGGTTTCTATTCCTTCGACAAGGGCCACATGCTGCTCTGGACCCGTTGGTCCAACCCCGAGGACCGTCCGCTGTACGAGCGTCGCGACGAGTTGGCCCGGGACTTCGGCCAGGCTCGCGCCGACTGGATGATCGAGAACTCGCGCAACCTGTGCCTGTACCCGAACGTGTACCTGATGGACCAGTTCAGCTCGCAGATTCGCATCGCCCGGCCGATCTCGGTCAACCGCACCGAAATCACCATTTACTGCATCGCCCCCAAAGGTGAAAGCGACCACGCCCGTTCGAGCCGCATTCGGCAGTACGAGGACTTTTTCAACGTCAGTGGCATGGCCACTCCAGACGATCTGGAAGAGTTTCGCTCCTGCCAGACCGGCTACCAGGGCAGCGTTACCACCTGGAACGACATGTCCCGTGGTGCCGAACACTGGATTGAAGGCGCCGATGACGCGGCCAAGGAAATTGACCTGCACCCATTGCTCAGCGGGGTGCGTACCGAAGACGAAGGCCTGTTCGTGCTGCAACACAAATATTGGCAGCAGACCATGCTCAAGGCCCTGGCCGCCGAACAGTCCGAACTGATTGCAGTGGAGGCCGTGCAATGACCATGACCTATGACGCGGTGCGCGATTTTCTCTACCGCGAAGCGCGCTACCTCGACGACAAGCAATGGGACGACTGGCTGGAGTTGTACGCGCCGGACGCCACTTTCTGGATGCCGTCCTGGGATGACAACGACGAGCTGACCATCGATCCGCAGCGGGAAATCTCGCTGATCTGGTACGGCAACCGCACGGGCCTGGAAGACCGCATCTTCCGTATCAAGACCGAGCGTTCCAGTGCCAGCGTGCCGGACACCCGCACCTCGCACAACCTCAGCAACATCGAGCTGATCGAACAGGCCGACGGCCTGTGCAAGGTGCGTTTCAACTGGCACACCCTGAGCTTTCGCTACAAGACCGTCGACAGCTATTTCGGCAGCAGTTTCTACACCCTGGATGTGCGCGGTGAGAACCCGCTGATCTTGGCCAAGAAAGTGATCCTGAAGAACGACTACGTTCGCCAGGTCATCGATGTTTACCACCTCTGAGGCGGCCGTCATGACTCATTCCATAGCGTTCAATTTCGAAGACGGCGTCACCCGGTTCATCGACGCCAACGCCGGCGAAACCGTGGCCGATGCCGCGTACCGCCAGGGCATCAATATTCCGCTGGACTGCCGCGACGGCGCTTGCGGCACCTGCAAGTGTTTCGCCGAAGCCGGGCGCTACGACCTGGGCGAGGACTACATCGAAGACGCCCTCAGCGCCGAAGAAGCGCAGCAGGGTTTTGTCCTGACTTGCCAGATGCGTGCGCAGAGCGATTGCGTGGTGCGGGTGCCGGTTTCATCGGATGTCTGCCGTACTCGTCAGGCCAGTTACGACGCGACCATCAGCGCCGTGCGTCAGCTGTCCGACAGCACCATCGCACTGTCGATCAAGGGCGAAGCCCTGAGCAAACTGGCGTTTTTGCCGGGGCAGTATGTGAACCTCGGGGTTCCGGGCAGCGAGCAGACCCGCGCGTATTCGTTCAGCTCGTTGCAGCGTGACGGCGAAGTCAGTTTCCTGATTCGCAACGTGCCCGGCGGCTTGATGAGCAGTTTCCTGACCGGCATGGCCAAGGCCGGCGACAGCATGAGCCTGGCCGGACCGTTGGGCAGTTTCTATCTGCGCGATATCCGCCGGCCRTTGCTGCTGCTGGCCGGTGGCACCGGTCTGGCGCCGTTTACCGCGATGCTGGAAAAAATCGCCGAGCAGGGCAGCGATCATCCGCTGCATTTGATCTACGGCGTGACCAACGATTTCGACCTGGTGGAAATCGATCGACTGGAAGCCTTTGCCGCACGAATCCCGAACTTCAGCTTCAGCGCCTGCGTGGCCAACCCCGACAGTCGGCACCCGCTCAAGGGCTACGTGACCCAGCACATCGAGCCACGGCATCTGAACGATGGCGACGTCGATGTCTACCTGTGCGGCCCGCCGCCGATGGTCGAAGCGGTCAGCCAGTTCATTCGCGAGCAAGGCATCGCGCCTGCGAACTTCTACTACGAGAAATTTGCCGCCAGCGCGGCCTGAGCCGCGCTGTTGTGGGAGAGATACATGAATAGATTCCACGAAAAAATCGCGCTGATTACCGGTGCCGCCCAAGGCATCGGCCGGCGTGTGGCGGAACGCATGGCCGCTGAAGGTGCGCGGTTGATTCTGGTCGACCGCTCCGATCTGGTGTTCGAGTTGCAGAAAGAACTGGGGCGGGACAGCCAGGTGCTCGCCCTGACCGCCGACCTTGAGCAATACAGCGAATGCAGCCGGGTGATGCGCACCGCCGTCGAGCGCTTCGGGCGCCTCGATGTGTTGGTCAACAATGTCGGCGGCACGATCTGGGCCAAGCCTTTCGAGCACTATGAAGAGTCGCAGATCGAGGCCGAAGTCCGACGTTCATTGTTCCCGACGCTGTGGTGTTGCCATGCCGCGCTGCCGTTCATGCTTGAGCAAGGCAACGGCGCCATCGTCAACGTTTCATCCATCGCCACCCGTAGCGTCAATCGCGTGYCTTACGGTGCAGCGAAGGGCGGGGTCAATGCGTTGACCGCGTGCCTGGCGTTCGAAACCGCCGGCCGTGGGGTGCGGGTCAACGCAACCGCTCCCGGTGGCACCGAAGCGCCGCCGCGGCTGATCCCGCGCAACACCGCGGAACAAAGCGCTCAGGAAAAGCTGTGGTATCAGCAGATCGTCGACCAGACCCTCGACAGCAGTTTGATGAAGCGCTACGGCACACTGGATGAACAGGCCAGCGCTATCCTGTTTCTGGCCAGCGACGAAGCCTCCTATATCACCGGCATGGTCATGCCGGTCGGTGGCGGCGATCTGGGCTGACCTTTCAGGAGGGCGTCGGCTGTGTTGAGCTACAAGCGACGCTGAAATGCTCTGACGATTCTGAGTGTGGCGTCGCTTGTGTTCAGGTTCTGGACGGCGTCCAGCGGGTACCAGATGCAGTCGAAGATTTCATTCTGGGGCCGCGCCTCGGCCACGTTTATGACCGATGCCTCGTAGACATGATGCCTGGTGCTGGTCGTGTCCAACTCCATCAAGTACAGCAGGCTGTCGACCCCAAGCCCGGTTTCTTCATAAAGCTCTCTTGTGGCCGCGCCCGCGATGGTTTCGCCAGGCTCGATTTTTCCACCCGGCAGGGTCCAGCGCCCCCTGGGTTTGCGCACCAGGAGAATGTGCCGGTCCTGCTCGCAAATGACGGTTGCGCGTACTTTCATGGATTACCTGACTGCCGGTTGTCATAAAACAGTCATAAAAATGCAATATTCAGACCGCAATCCGCAGACGTGTCTGCTTCAAGGGTTAGAGTCGACAGGGCGGTTTAAAGTGCAATGGAATGCCGGAATCCTGACGCGACGTCTGGTCGGCACTTCAGTGAAGGTCGGGTGTAAGGTAGCTAAGTGGACCCTGGACTATCACTGCCGAAATGGAGGTGACTAATGAGCGTTCCGATGCTGACCAAAATGCACATGAACGGCTATGACGTACTCAGCGTGAACAGTGGCCCGTGGCGGGTGTGCACCAAAGGTGACCGGCTTGGATCCTTTGGCAGCCGAGAAGAAGCACTGGCCTATGCGGCTGCGCTTCCCGCCTACAGAGCCCGGTCGGGCAGATCATCGCGTAGCCACAAATCAGACAAATAGTGTGCCTGAAGCCCCGGTACGCCGGGGCTTCTCGTTATTAAAGTCGTGGGTTCAGTAACCACCACCCATCCCGCCCGTGGACGGGGAATACGCTCTGGCTTTTTGTTGGACGCGACTCCACTCGGCGCAGGTCATGAAGGCTTTATGGTCGACCTGGCCCCTGCCATCAAAACTGACGCTGTACGGCTGCTGATTGCCGGCCTGGGTCAACTTGTAATCAAAGCAAGTGCCTGGCTCCACCGTGCGATCGGTGATCGATAGCGGCTTGCCGCCAATCTGCTCGACCTGATCCTTGGTCATGCCGGCTTCGACCTTGGCGACCAGCGGTTGGTCCCGGTAGATATGCGATTCCGTGTTACAGCCACCTGTCGCCGCCAGCACGGCGATCAGCGCGCATAGAGGCTTGTTCATGGCAATGCTCTCTAGTGAACTTTCGTTCGCGTGATGGTTTTTGCTTTCACTTCTTCAGCATAGCCCGCCAGCCGCTCTTCATCGCCCTGGAACAAGGAGCACAGCCTGAGCGTCGCCTCTGCGTCCACATCATTGCCGGCCAGACGCAACTGCTCTGCGATGCGCAAAAGCTCTACCGCCGACCACCTCAGATCCGACGCCACACCTTGCAGGTCGCGCCGTAGTTGCTGTTCATATTCGTTAAGCCACATGATGACCTCCTGCAATTCCCCGCTACGAAATAGTAATCCCATTTACCTCGATGGAGCGTTATGTTCGTCTGATCCAAAGAGAGTCGAAATCATGCAACAACCTGCCTACCAACTGCTGGAAGTCGCCAACGGCAAGCCGATCAAACTCTGGACCGAAGGCGTACCGGTCGAAAGCGAAGCCCGGCAGCAACTGATCAATACCGCGAAGATGCCGTTCATCTTCAAGCACCTGGCGGTGATGCCGGACGTGCACCTGGGCAAAGGTTCCACCATCGGCAGCGTGATCCCCACCGTGGGCGCGATCATTCCGGCGGCCGTGGGCGTGGACATCGGCTGCGGCGTGATCGCCGCGCGCACCTCGCTGACCGCTGCCGACTTGCCGGACAACCTGCATGGTCTGCGCACTGCCATTGAAAAGGCCGTGCCCCATGGCCGCACGTTGAGCCATGGCCGCCGTGACGAAGGCGCCTGGGAACGCGTTCCACAGCAGGCCGATCAGGCTTGGGCGGCGCTGAACCCTCGGTTCAAGGCGATCACCGACAAGTACCCGAAACTCGCCAGCACCAACAACCGCCAGCACCTGGGGACCCTCGGCACCGGTAACCACTTCATCGAGGTCTGCCTGGACGAGGCCAATCGCGTGTGGTTCATGCTGCACAGCGGCTCTCGCGGCGTGGGCAATGCCATCGGTACTCTGTTCATTCAATTGGCCCAGGCGGACATGCGCCAGCACATCGCCAACCTGCCGGACCGTGACCTTGCCTACTTCAAGGAGGGCAGCCGGCACTTCGATGACTACGTCGAAGCGGTGGGTTGGGCTCAGGACTTCGCCCGGCAGAACCGTGCCTTGATGATGCAAGCGGTGATTCACGCGGCGCGGCAGGTGATCCGCAAACCTTTCGAGGTTGCGCTGGAGGCCGTGAACTGCCATCACAATTACGTGCAGAAAGAGCGGCATTTTGGCGAGGACATCCTGGTCACCCGTAAAGGCGCGGTGTCGGCGAAGAAGGGCGAGCTGGGGATCATTCCCGGTTCCATGGGGGCCAAAAGCTTCATCGTTCGCGGCCTCGGCAACGAGCAATCGTTCTGTTCCTGCAGCCACGGCGCCGGTCGCACCATGAGCCGCACCAAAGCCAAGAACACCTTCACCGTCGCCGACCAGATCCGCGCGACCGCCCATGTGGAATGCCGCAAGGATGCGGCGGTCATCGATGAGATCCCGATGGCCTACAAGGACATCGACAAAGTCATGCACGCCCAGCGTGATCTGGTGGAAGTGCTGCATACGTTGCGACAGGTAGTGTGCGTGAAGGGGTAGGGATGGGAGGTATTCCGCTGGTCGGGAAAATCAACGGGAGTGGACAGCTCTGCTGTCGTATGGAGGTAGTGATCTATTCGCTGGGGCGAGGTATCTCAAATGACGGCGACTGATGATTTCAGACACCATGCGCATGAACTGATCGCGGACCTGGATGCGGCCACAACGGAAATGATGAAGTTGATTTCAGCTCATCAGCTCAGTGGGCCGGAATGGGAACGGGTCACGAAATGGCAGCATGAAGCGTACGAGCGGTGGATGAAGTATCTGAATGCGAGTTCGTATACCGATTCCGGCTCGGGGGTCGATCCGGGGCAGGGCGAAGCCTCTGTATAAGAAGCCTTTGTATAAAAAGCTGCTTTATAGCGGCGTAGCCCCAGCGTTTGCTGGATGTCTGCGCAAGTACAGGCTACATTTCCCGTTTTTCAGGATAGAGAAGCATCATGCGGATGTTGATAGCGGGAGTAGCGTTGGCTGCGTTGGCGGGCTGTTCATTGCCCGCATCCCTGGTGCCCGGTGAGCCTAATGTCAGCAAATACAGCGATAAGGCGCCCAAGGAATATGCCGGGTGTGTATTGCCATTGTGGCGCCAGGAGATTGCTGGAACGACGCAAACAGCGATTTCCAATGGCTATCGGATTACTGCACCGAGCGTCATCACAGCTGACGAAATTCTGGATATCGTGAAGTCCAAGGATGGCAGCCGGGTATCGCTTTACCAAGGGCCGCCATGGGCCAAGTCAGGAACGCTGCGCAAGGCTGTCCGGGATTGTCTGTAACGGTTTCTTCAGTAGATGACTCAAAAATAGTGTGGATATTTAATGGGTTGCGAGATTTAGTAACTGGATGGTGAGTCAAAATATCTTGTTACAGATCAATTGATTGGGTAATATTGCCCCGCGTTCACC
>NZ_JBFTML010000059.1:0-37759 GCF_056396925.1 Pseudomonas sp. 05N433
GCATGATGCTGAACTGCGGGTTGTTCAGGTCGCCGCTCACCGGCAGTTCGATGGAAATCTTGCCGTCGACATCCTTGAGCAAGGCAATCGCCAGTTTCAGCGGCAGGCTCACTGCATCCGGACTGTCGACCTTTTCACCCAGTTGCAGCTGCTCGACCACCACTTTGTTTTCGGCCAGGAGCTGACCGTTGGTGATCTTGTAATGCAGATCCAGATTGAGCCGGCCCTTGCGGATGCGGTAACCGGCGAACTTGCCGGAATAAGGCGTCAGGGTCGTCAGTTCCACCCGTCTGAAACTGGTAGCGATGTCCAGACTGGCCATTGGGTCGAACGGGTTGACCGAGCCCTTGATGGTCACCGGTGCATAGCGGTCGACCTTGCCTTTGACGTCGACGTTGGCCGGTTTTACGTGGCGGCTGTCGATGGTGCCGATCTGCCCGTTCAGTTGTTGGACGGCCGTGGCGAAGTTCGGTGTCAGGCTGAAGTCGGCGAAGTTTGCCGAACCGTCATTGATGGCGATGCTGCCAATGTGGATACCCAGTGGTTTTTCGTTTCCGGCTGCCGGTTTGGCTGCGGCAGTTGTGGTCGTTGTGGTCGTTGTGGCGCCGGAGTCGGCCGGTTGCGGGATCAGCAGGTCATCGATGTTGGTGGTGCGGTCATCGTTGATCATGAAGCGGGCATAGGGCTGGAACAGATTGACCTTGTCGATCGACAGGCTGTCGCCGTGCTGATAGTTCAGGCCTTCGAGCGCCAACTGTTGCCACTTGAGGAAGTCACGGGTTTTCAGAGTGTCGAGGGTATGCAACTGATCGATCTGGGCTTTACCTGTAACACTGAACGCCAGCGGCTCGGTGCTTTTCAAGTCGACCGCCARATCACTGCCCAGCATGCCGCTACGCAGTTCGAGGCGAATGAACGGATTGATGTAGGACTGGGCGACGCGCAGGTCGATATCCCTGGTCTGCACGTTCAGTTTGGCGCTGATCGGGGCCAGATTGACCGTGCCGTCCGCCATGATCTTGCCTTGCTTGCCCACGCCCGTGTCGAGCTTGAGGTTGAAAGGGGAGCCGTTGAGGCTGTCGAAATTCTGCAGGTCCAGGTTCAGCGGGCCGAGCTCCAGCGCTACGGCGGGTTGTGCCTTGCGGTCGGCCAGGTGCACCTGATAATTACGCAGTTGCACGTCTTTGAGCAGCACCTGCCAGGGTTTGCTCGGCGCGGTCGGTTCGGGCTTCGGTGAATCGGCTGCCGCGGGTGTGCTGGTGGGTTCGGCGTTGGCTTTGGCCGCCTGTTTGGACGGCTGGCTGGCGAACAGTTTTTGCCAATCGAGTTGCCCATCGGCTTCGAGGGCTGCCCAGGTTTCCAGTTTCTGGCTGCGGATCTTGCCGACCACCACTTGCTGTTTGGCCAGATCCACGGTGGTGTCGCTGATGTCCAGTCGTTCGAGCTTCACCAGAGGTCGGCCGTCCGGCGCCTTGATGGCGAAAGGCGCGACGCTGACGACGACGTTGTCCAGCAGCAGTTCGGTGCCTTTGTTCAGATTGAGTTTGTAGTCGGTGCTCAGGTTCAGGACGCCGTTTTCCAGGACCAGTGGCACAGCATCGCGCACATAGGGCCAGAAGGACTTCATCTTGCCATCGGTGATTTTCAGCTTACCTTCAGAGGCGATCGGGCTCAGGCTGAAATTGCCGGTCCAGTCGATCTGCCCGCCGGCGGGGCCGACCGCGACCAGGGTCATGTCGGCGTTGTCGTCGGGCAGGGTACTGAGGTTCTTCAGCTCGAAATCGAGTTTGTCGTAGAGGAATTCGATGGGCTCGCTGGGCCGGGCATCTTCGAAATGCACGTAGCCGCCGGCCAGTTTGATCCGCTCCACGCGCAGCGGGAAGGGTTTGGCGTTCGGGTCGACCGGGGTCGGTTCGCTGGCGGGGATTTTGAACAGCCCGAGAAGATTGAGCTGGCCGTCCTTGCCGAAGCGTATTTCGGTCTTGGGTTTGTCCAGTTCGATATCGGACAGGTGCAGCGCCTTGGTCCACAGGCTGTCGATCTGCAAGTTGGCGTACAGGCGTTCGAAGCCCACTTGTTCCTTGCCCGGCTCGCCGATGATCAGGCCCCAAAGGGTTACTTCAAGGCTGAACGGGTTGAGTTCGATCCGCGAAATTGTCGCGGGCGTCATGGCGTAGTTGGCCAATTGCTGGTTGGCAACCCGCAACGCGATGCCCGGCAAAATCAGAAACCCCAGCAGGCTGTAAAGGGCCAGGGCTGTTAACAAGGCGCCGATAGCGCGGATCAATCCTTTGGGCATGTGTGGCTTCATCTGTCGGAATCGGAGTGCCTTGGAGTATGGCATGCGTTTGCGGTTCCGAAGCAATCACGCTTTATAGGCGTTGTCTGATAATGGGTGTGGATTTTCAGAGCTGCAGGATCAGCGTTTTCAGCGGCGGTTGTTGGTCCGTCGACGGAAAGTCGCTGCCCGGTGTCAGCGCTGTCCACTCACGCACCGGGCGTCCGGCCTTCTCTGCGCAGCGCAGCACCTGTTCGCGCCAATCGTCCATGCTGACCTTCGCCAGGTTGTTGCAGCAGATCAACACGCCATTGTCGGCAGTGGTCAGCAGCGCCGGTTTGAGCAGGCTCTGGTAATCGCGCAACAGATCGACCGTGCCGAAAGCACTCTTGGCCCAGGCCGGTGGATCGAGCAGTACCAGATCATATTGACGCGGCTCCAGGCGCTGATAGCTCGGCAGTTTTTGCCCGCGACGCTGGCTGATCGGCAGGCCGGCCAATTGACGAATCGCCGGGAAGTAATCGGACTGGATGAACTCCATGGTCGGCAATTGCGGGTTGAGCAGACCGTTTTCGCGGCCGACCGCCAGGTTGCCTTCGGCAAAGTCCAGGTTGCACACCTCGCTGGCACCACCGGCCGCAGCGCAGAGACCGACGCCACAGGTGTAGGCAAACAGGTTCAGCACACTTTTGTTTTTGCTGTGCGCCTTGACCCAGCCGCGGGCGTTGCGCAGGTCGAGAAACAGCAACGGATCCTGGCCGGCATGGCGCCCGCGAACCCGGTAGTTCAGCCCCCATTCGTGGCCGATCAAGTCTTGCAGGGCGGCCTCGTCGGCGCGGTAGACGGTGTCTTCGCGGTCGATGCGCGAGTTGCCGCGGGAGCGGTCGTTGTAGACCAGCAGGCTATCGAGGCCCAGCTGTTGATTGACGATTTCGTGCAATTGCAGCAGGGCGTCACGCTCCAGTGACTGATGAAAGCTTTGCACCAGCAGTTGCGGGCCATAGCGGTCGATGGTCAAGCCGCCGGCACCTTCCTGGCTGCCGTGGAACAGGCGATAGCAATCGGTGCCTTGCTGATGCAGCTCGGCGAGCAGGTCCTGGCGACGATCAAGGGCGGCGCACAGCGCCTGATTCAAGGAAGACATGCTGGGCGCCTTGCTGGAGGGAATTGAGGGCGCGGGAGTTTAACACTGTGGCGAGGGGGCTTGCCCCCGTTCCAGTGCGCAGCACTGGCAAAAATTCGAGGGAGCGCCAAGCTTTTTGGGCCGCTTCGCTGCCCAACGGAGGCAAGCCCCCTCGCCACAATAAGCCTCACAGCGCGGCCGGTGGCCGCGCGCAACATTATTGGTTCAGGCGTTGATCAATCAGCCCTTGCACCACGCTTGGGTCGGCGAGGGTCGAGGTGTCGCCGAGGCTGTCCAGTTCGTTGCAGGCGATCTTGCGCAGGATCCGTCGCATGATCTTGCCCGAACGGGTTTTCGGCAGGGCCGGGGCCCACTGGATCAAGTCCGGTTTGGCGAAGCTGCCGATTTCCTGGCTGACATGGGCCAGCAGTTCTTTCTTCAGATCGTCGTTGGGGTCGACGCCGTTCATGGGTGTGACGAAGGCGTAGATGCCCTGGCCTTTGATGTCATGGGGGTAACCGACCACGGCGGCCTCGGCAATGCTGTCGTGCAGCACCAGCGCGCTCTCCACTTCGGCGGTGCCGATGCGGTGCCCGGAGACGTTAATCACGTCGTCGATGCGCCCGGTGATCCAGTAATCGCCGTCCTCGTCGCGGCGTGCGCCATCGCCGGTGAAGTAGTAGCCGGGGTAGGGCTTGAAGTAGGTTTCGACCATCCGTTTCGGATCGCCGTAGACGCTGCGGATCTGCGCCGGCCAGCTGGACTTGATGGCCAGCACGCCGCTGCCGGCGCCTTTGATTTCTTTGCCGTGCTCATCGAGCAACACCGGTTGCACACCGAACATCGGTTGGGTGGCGCAACCGGGTTTGACCCGTTGGGTGCTGACCAGCGGGCTGAGCATGATGCCGCCGGTTTCGGTCTGCCACCAGGTATCGACAATCGGGCAGCGTTGCTCGCCGACTGTATTGAAGTACCACTCCCAGGCTTCCGGGTTAATCGGCTCACCGACAGTACCTAGTAAGCGCAGGCTCTCGCGGGATGTTTCCTTCAACGGCCCGGGACCTTCACGCATCAACGCGCGCAGGGCGGTCGGGGCGGTGTAGAAGATGTTGACGTGGTGCTTGTCGATCACCTGCCAGAAGCGCGAGGTGCTGGGGTAGCTCGGTACGCCTTCGAAGATCAGCGTGGTCGCGCCGTTGGCCAACGGCCCGTAGACAATGTAGCTGTGGCCGGTGACCCAGCCGACATCGGCGGTGCACCAGAAGACTTCACCGTCGCGATAGTCGAGCACGTATTTGAAGGTCATCGCCGCTTGCAGCAGGTAGCCGCCGGTGGTGTGCAGCACGCCTTTGGGTTTGCCGGTGCTGCCGGAGGTGTAGAGGATAAACAGCGGGTCTTCGGCGTCCATCGGCTCTGGCGGGCAATCGTCACCGACATCGCGCAGGGCCTGGTGATACCAGAGGTCGCGGTCTTCAACCCAATTCACCTGGTTTTGGGTGTGCTCGACCACGATCACACTGCTGACGTGCGGACAACTTTGCAGGGCCTTGTCGACGTTCTGTTTGAGCGGTACGAATTTACCGCCGCGCACGCCTTCATCGGCGGTGATTACGGTGCGGCAGTCGGCGTCGAGGATCCGGTCACGCAGTGAGTCCGGGGAGAATCCGCCGAACACCACCGAATGAATCGCGCCGATCCGCGCACAGGCGAGCATGGCGTAGGCGGCTTCAGGGATCATCGGCATGTAGATGCACACGCGGTCGCCTTTCTTCACGCCACGGCTTTTGAGCACGTTGGCCAGTCGACAGACGTTGTGATGGAGTTTTTTGTAGGTGATCTGGATGGATTCGGCGGGGTCATCGCCTTCCCAGATGATCGCGGTTTGATCGCCACGCTTTTCCAGATGACGATCGATGCAGTTGTAGCTGACGTTTAACTTTCCGCCGGCAAACCAGCTTGCGTCACCGGTTTTCAGGTCGTACCGCTGAACGGTCTGCCACGGCGTGCTCCAGTCGAGGAACCGTGTGGCCTGTTCGGCCCAGAAGGTGCTGGGGTGTTCAATGGATTCACGGTACAGGCGCTTGTAGTCGTCCTGACTCAACTGTGCAGCCCGGCGGACGGCATCGGCTTTGGGGAACGTGCTGATATCGAACATGACGGTTCCTTATTCTTGTTTTGCGACAAGAGGGGAGCTGCGCGACCCTCGCAGGAGCTGCCGAAGGCTGCGATCTTTTGATCTTGTCTTTTACAACCAGGATCAAAAGATCGCAGCCTTCGGCCGCTCCTACAGTGATAGCGCACGCCACCGATTTTGCAGTAAACCCGGTGCCGTGGAACTGTCGGTGCTGCAAGTTGAAGGGGCGGGTAAACCGCCCCTTCAGCCTATCACCCGCGGTGACGACCGCGGAAGTAGTTGATCAGGCCTTGGGTGGAAGCATCGTCGGCCGGGGTTTCTTCGCTGCCGACCAGGCGGTTATAGACGCCTTTGCCCAGCTCTTTACCCAACTCCACGCCCCACTGGTCGAAGGCATTGATGCCCCAGACCACGCTTTGCACGAAGACTTTGTGTTCGTACAACGCCACCAGTGCGCCAAGACGCCGCGGGCTGATGCGTTCGAGCACAAGGGTGTTGCTCGGACGGTTGCCCGGGATCACCTTGTGCGCAGCCAGCTTTTGCACTTCATCCTCGGCCATACCCTTGTCACGCAGTTCGGCTTCAGCCTCGGTGCGGGTCTTGCCGAGCATCAATGCCTGGCTTTGCGACAGGCAGTTGGCGTACAGCCACTGGTGGTGGTCGGACACCGGGTTGAAACTGACGATCGGCACGATGAAGTCGGCCGGGATCAGTTGGGTGCCCTGGTGCAGCAACTGGTGGTAAGCGTGCTGACCGTTGCAGCCGACGCCRCCCCAGATGACTGGGCCGGTATCGGTGGACACTGGCGTGCCGTCCTGGCGCACGCTCTTGCCGTTGGATTCCATGTCCAGCTGTTGCAAGTGCTTGGTGATGTTGCGCAGGTAGTGGTCGTACGGCAGGATCGCGTGGCTCTGCGCGCCCCAGAAGTTGCCATACCAGATGCCGAGCAATGCCAGCAATACCGGCATGTTCTGTTCGAATGGCGCGCTCTGGAAATGCTGGTCCATGGTGTATGCACCGGACAGCAGTTCCTTGAAGTTCGACATGCCGATGGCCAGGGCAATTGGCAAACCGATGGCCGACCACAGCGAGTAACGGCCGCCGACCCAGTCCCACATCGGGAAGATGTTCTCTTCACGAATACCGAACGCCACGGCCGCCGCGTTGTTGCTGGAGACGGCAATGAAGTGACGGTACAGCTCGGCTTCCGAACCGCCCTGAGCCAGGTACCAGGCGCGGGCGGCCTGGGCGTTTTTCAGGGTTTCGAGGGTGTTGAAGGATTTCGACGAGACGATGAACAGCGTGGTCTCGGCGCGCAGCTTCATGGTCAGTTCGTGGAATTCACTGCCGTCGATGTTCGCCAGGTAATGGCAACGCACGCCTTTCTGGGCGTAGGACAGCAGCGCTTCGGACACCAGTTCGGGGCCGAGGAACGAGCCACCGATGCCAATGTTCACAACGTCGGTGATCGGCTTCTCGGTGTAACCGCGCCACAGACCGTCGTGGATACGGCCCACGAGATCGGTGATCTGGTTCAGCACTTTGTGCACGTCGGGCATCACGTTGACGCCGTTGACCGACAGCTTGTCGCCCACCGGACGGCGCAGTGCGGTGTGCAGGGCCGGGCGTCCTTCGGAAGCGTTGACGATTTCGCCCGAGAACAGCGCTTTGATCGCGCCCTTGAGGTCGACTTCGTTGGCCAGGCCCACCAGCAGATTGCGGGTCTCGGCGTTGATCAGGTTCTTCGAGTAGTCGAGAAACAGGCCGCAGCTGCTGAGGGTGAATTGATTAAAACGCTGCGGATCGGCATTAAAGGCTTCGCGCATGCTGAAATCCTGCATGGCTTGGCGGTGGTCATTCAGCGCTTGCCAAGCGGGCAGAGCGGTAACGTCGTGAGGAGTGCGGTAATACGCCATCGCTGCGGTTTTCCTTTTACTTGAACGGCCTTTTGAACACTAAAAATCCCGGAGCGCTGTGGGTGGGCGTCCGGTCAACTGCGTCGACACGATTTCTGGCGCAGGGCGAATACAGTAAACCTCGCGCTGCAATCTGTCTTGACTTTGTCTGACCTGCTCCCGGTACTTTTTTAACATTTAACCAGGAGCGGTCCGACAAACGGAAAGCTGGCAGGGGGGGCGGGGCGGTCAGGCGACCTGAACCGGAATGGCATTGCTGGTGTGGCTCAGTTCGTTGCCCGGCGCCATGTAGAGCATGCGCGGCTTGAAGTTGAGCAGTTCGGCTTCGCTGTAGTGGGCGTAAGCGCAGATGATCACGCGGTCGCCGACCTTGGCCTTGTGGGCCGCGGCACCGTTGACCGAGATCATGCGCGAACCTTCTTCGCCACGAATCGCGTAGGTGGTGAAGCGTTCGCCGTTGTCGATGTTGTAGATCTGGATCTGTTCGTACTCACGGATGCCGGACAGGTCCAGCCATTCGCCGTCGATGGCGCAAGAGCCTTCGTAATCGAGTACAGCATGGGTGACTTCGGCGCGATGCAGCTTGGCCTTGAGCATGATGGCGTGCATGAGTGTTTCCCCGGGTCGGAATCGAACGGGGGGCAGTTTGCCCGAAGGCTTTGTGGGCGGCAATACAGTCTGGAAACGACGCAGATCTAATGTGGGAGCGGGCCTGTGGCGAGGGGGCTTGCCCCCGTTGGGCTGCGAAGCAGCCCCAAACAGGTTGTCGATCAACCGCGTCGTGCCGAGGAACGCCGCCACCAGAATCACCAGATCCCGATCTTGCGCTGTCGCCGGACGCAAGGTCAGCGCATGGCGAATTTCCAGGTAATCCGGACGCAGGCCAGCGGCTTCCAGTTGCTTGATCTGCTCGTTGATCAGCGTCGGGTAATCGCGCTCGCCCTGTTTGATCGCGTCGCTGATCCGGGTCAGGGTGCGATAGACCTCTGGTGCGATGGCCCGCTGTTCTTCGCTGAGGAAACCATTGCGTGACGACAACGCCAGACCGTCGGCGGCCCGTACGGTCGGTTCGCCGATGATCTGGATCGGCATGTTCAGGTCGTGCACCAGGGCGCGAATCACCGCCAGTTGCTGGAAGTCTTTCTGGCCAAAGATCGCCAGGTCCGGCTGGACCATGTTGAACAGCTTGCTGACTACCGTCGCCACCCCTTCGAAATGCCCCGGACGGCTGGCGCCGCACAGGCCTTCAGACAGTTGCGGAACGCTGACGCGGGTCTGGCCGGCCATGCCGTCGGGGTACATTTCTTCGACGGTTGGGGCAAACAGCAGATGGCAACCGGCCTGGAGCAGTTTCTCCTGATCGGCGGCCAGGGTCCGCGGGTATTTGTCGAGGTCTTCGCCGGCGCCGAATTGCAGCGGGTTGACGAAAATGCTCGCGACCACGAAATCCACCCGTTGGGTGGCTTTGGTAATCAGCGCGATATGCCCGCTGTGCAGGTTGCCCATGGTCGGCACAAAGCCGATGCGCTTGCCTTCGCTACGGGCGCGGGCCACCGCGGCCCGCAGTTCGCGTACGGTTTTTACGGTGTTCATGCAGAGAATCCGTGTTCGATGCCAGGGAAAGTCGCCGCTTTGACTTCAGTGACGTAAGCGCTCAAGGCTGCTTGAATGCTGGTTTGGTCGGTCATGAAGTTCTTCACGAACTTTGGCACGCGGCCGGTCATGGACAAGCCCAGCATGTCGTGCAGAACCAGTACCTGACCGTCGGTGCCACTGCCGGCGCCGATGCCAATCACCGGGATCTTCACCGCCTGGCTGATTTCTTCGGCCAATTCGCTCGGCACGCATTCGAGCAGCAGCATGGCCGCGCCGGCCTGTTCCAGGGAAATTGCGTCGGCACGCATCTGCCGCGCCTGGTTCTCGTTGCGGCCCTGGACTTTATAGCCGCCGAGGATGTTGACCGATTGCGGTGTCAGCCCCATGTGCGCGCACACCGGGATGCCGCGTTCGGCCAGCAGACGGATCGAGTCCGCGAGCCACAATGCCCCTTCAACCTTGACCATGTGCGCACCGGCCTGCATCAACAGGGCGCTGTTGGTCATGGTTTGTTCAATGGTGGCGTAGGCCATGAAGGGCAGGTCGGCGAGGATCAGGGCATCGGTGTTGCCGCGTTTGACGGCTGCCACGTGGTAGGCCATTTCAGCAGTGGTCACCGGCAGGGTGCTGTCGTGACCTTGCAAGACCATGCCGAGGGAGTCGCCCACCAGCAGCACTTCAACCCCGGCCTCATTGCAGGCGTGGGCGAAGGTCGCGTCATAGCAGGTCAGCATGGTGATCTTTTCACCTGTCTGCTTGAGGCTCTGGAGCGTGGTCAGGGTGATGGCTGGCATGAAAAAAATCCTCATTACAGGCGCTATGAAAACTACTGCGAGTAACGCGCGTGATTCGTCATTTATACAGGCGCACCCTCTTTCGTGGTGCTTGTAAGGCCTGGACTGCGCCCTTTAGCGCCGCGTTGGCGGCAGCGGGACGCCTATAGTCGTGAGGAGAACCCGGGAAGTCAATTGCATGTGTTACCGCATTGTTACGTGGGGGGTGTTACCGACGTTACTGATGCGATTCAGCAGATTTGCGATGGGCTTGTATCGTCAAAAGCGGCAACTCAGGCTGCCGGGAGGCGTTCCAGGCCGACGAACGGGCAGGCGGCGAGTAATTCTGCGAGGGTGCGGCCGTCAGCCAGGCGCAAATCCGCCGGTGCCAGTTCGGCCAACGGATAGAGCACAAAGGCTCGTTCCTGCAGGTGATAGTGAGGGACTTTGAGGCGCGGTTCGTCGATCAGTCGATCGCCGAACAACACGATGTCCAGATCCAGCGTGCGCGGGCCCCAGCGTTCAAGGCGCTGGCGGCCTTGTCCGTTCTCGATGGCTTGCAGGGCATCGAGCAGCTCCAGCGGCGCGAGGCGGCTGTCGAGAGCGGCGACCGCGTTGGTATAACGCGGTTGGCCGGGCAGCAGCGAGTCGCTTTGATAAAACCCGGAAACACCGACCAGTTCGGTCTGCGGCAAGCGTGCCAAGGCCTCGACAGCGCTGCGCAACTGTTCGGCAGGGTCAGCCAGATTGCTGCCCATGCCGATGTAGATGCGTTCCATGGCTTATTCGCCTGTCGTGCTCGAAGCGCCGGCAGCGCGTTTGCGTTTGGCGCCGCCACTGCGGCGACGTTTGCGCGGAGCACCGCTGCCGTCGTCCTTGCCGCTGAGTTCGCGGATCATGTCCCGACGTTCGCTGTCGTTGGCGTCCTGATAGTCGGTCCACCATTCGCCCAGGCCATCAGTCTGTTCGCCAGCGCTTTCGCGCAGCAGCAGGAAGTCGTAGCCGGCACGGAACCGCGGGTTGTCCAGCAACAGGTCGGCCCGCTTGCCGCTGCGGCGCGGCAGACGCTCCTGCATGTCCCATATCTCGCGGATCGGCATGGTGAAGCGTTTCGGAATCGCAATACGCTGGCACTGTTCGGCAATCAACTCGTGCGCCGCTTCCTGCATCGCCGGAATCGGCGGCATGCCACGTTCTTGCAAGCGCAGCACGCGGGCCGGCAGGGCAGGCCAGAGCAGGGCGGCGAACAGGAACGCCGGGGTGACCGGTTTGTTCTGCTTGATCCGCAAGTCCGTGTTGATCAGTGCTTCACTGATCAGCGTGTGGGTGTACGTCGGGTTGTATTCCAGCGCCTCGGCACTGGCCGGGAACAGCGGATCGAACAACTGCAGGTCGACCAGCATCTCGAAGGTGTCCGCGGCGTGGCCGGAGAGGAACAGCTTGAGCACTTCTTCGAACAGACGGGCTGATGGAATCTCGCGCAGCATCGGTGCCAGATCGCGGATCGGCAGGGCGCTGTGCTTCTCGATACCGAAATTCAGCTTGGCGGCGAAACGCACGGCCCGCAGCATCCGAACCGGGTCCTCCTGGTAGCGCTGCTTCGGATCGCCGATCAGGCGGATCAGGTGATTGCGGATGTCGTGTACGCCATTGGCGTAGTCGAGAATGCGCTCGCTGACCGGATCGTAATACAAGGCGTTGATGGTGAAGTCGCGGCGTTGCGCGTCTTCTTCCAGGGTGCCGTAGACGTTATCGCGCAGGATGCGCCCGCTTTCGTTGCGGGAAGACTGGTTGCTGTCTTCGTCCTCGTCGTTTTGCGGGTGATTGGCGCGGAAGGTCGCGACTTCGATGATTTCGCGGCCAAAGTGGATATGCACCAGTTTGAAGCGACGACCGATGATCCGCGCGTTGCGGAATTCGGCCCGTACCTGTTCAGGGGTGGCACTGGTGGCGACGTCGAAATCTTTCGGCGTGATGCCGAGCAGCATGTCACGCACACAGCCGCCGACCAGGTAAGCCTGGTAACCGGCGTTCTGCAAGCGTTCGACGATGTTGACCGCGTAACGGCTGAATTGCGCCTTTTGCAGCGAATGTTGGCCGCTATTGAGCACTTCAGGCGTGCTGCGGATGTGTTGCGTACGACGCAGGGGAGAACGGAATGACTGGAACAGCTTCTTCAGCATGGGATGCACTGTTTGAAGGAATGTTCGGCCATAACGAAGAATGACCGCATGATGGGCCGGGATTCTAGCATTTAGTCGGGGGATGGTGTAGGAAGCTGCGCAAGCGCTTGAAGGGAGATGTCTTGAGGGGCGGTTTTGTAGCAGCTGCCGAGCCTGCGTTCGGCGGCGAAGCCGTCGTAAAACCAGAAATTGCGGTGTGTCAGTAGGAACCGGTTGCCCGTATTAGCGACTGCTGCGCAGTCGAACGCAGCCTCGCACTGCTCGGCAGCTGCTACAAGGCAGAGAATGCCAAACGCCAGAAACCACAAGGGGAGCCGAAGCTCCCCCAGAAGTAGTTGCGTGCTCTATTTTTATTATTGGTTTCGGGCTTCTTGTTTTTGTTGAGCGCCCTCGCCATGAAGTTTTCCTTCATGACCCTCCCAATCGGGAGCCAAGAGCAAACGGATTGCTTTGGTCGCTGTGTTGCTATGATCGTGTGATCCAACCAGTTCAGGCACTGCCTAGGGACAGTTTTTTATTATTCTCGGCCTGGTTGCGGGGCAAGCCCCAAATGCAACGCCTCTCCAAAAGAATCAGTTAGCTACGCCTCTCGCCGTCTTGTTTTTATTGTGCGTGAGTCGATTCGTCTTATTTTTATTGTCTTGTGCATTACTTGTTATTGTTCTTGTACTGAACATATAGCAGGGTGCGTGCCAACTTTTGTGAGGCCCAGTAAAACAAGGGGTTAGGCGGGCTAATGGTGTTTTTCGAGGCCAAAAAAAACCGGGGCTTCGTTACCGTAAGCCCCGGCTTCTGTTACGTGAAAAAGCTGAGGTAACAGTTTTTCCACAATGTCACGTGTTACCCGCGCATCTGACAGGCGCGGTTCAGCTCTCGCTGGCCACCCCGGTTTTGCGCCGCGGGATGCCCAGGCGCTGACGGCGTTCCCACAAGCATTTGCGACTGACCCCGAGCTTGCGGGCCAGTTCGGTTTCGGTCATGTGATCCTGATGCTCGAGCACGAAGTGCTGGAAGTAGTCTTCCAGGGACAGATCTTCGGTCGGTTCGTGGCTGGTGTTACCGGCGCTGTTGCCCTGCTGGGGCGCGAGGCCGATGAAATCGTCGTCTTCCAGATCGCTGAGTTCGATGTCGATGCCCAGCAGCTCGGCGGAAATCTCCGGGCTCTCGCACAGAATCACCGCGCGCTCGACCGCGTTTTCCAGTTCGCGAACGTTACCCGGCCAGGAGTAATGCCGAATTGCTTGCTCGGCATCCAGGGCGAATTTCAGATCGGTGCGGTTGACCCGCGCGCTCTGCCGCGCCAGGAAGGCATTGGCAATTTCATTGACGTCCGCACCGCGCTCGCGCAGGGCCGGCAGTTTCAGGGCGATCACGTGGAGGCGGTAATACAAGTCTTCACGGAACTGGCCGATCTTCGCCAGGCTCTTGAGGTCCCGGTGGGTCGCGGCGATCAGGCGTACATCGACCTTCTGCGACTGGACCGAGCCAACCCGGCGGATTTCACCTTCCTGCAATACGCGTAACAGGCGGGCCTGGGCTTCCAGTGGCAATTCACCGATTTCATCGAGGAACAAGGTGCCGCCGTCAGCCGCTTCCACCAACCCGGCACGCCCGGCGCTGGCGCCGGTAAACGCGCCTTTCTCGTGGCCGAACAGTTCGGACTCGATCAGGCTTTCCGGGATGGCTGCGCAGTTCACCGAAATCATCGGCGCCTTGGCGCGTTTGGACAGGTTGTGCAGGGCACGTGCTACCAGTTCTTTACCGGTACCGGACTCGCCCTGGATCAGGACATTGGAATCGGTCGGCGCGACTTTACGGATTTTGCTGTACAGGTCCTGCATCGGCGGGCAAGAGCCGATGATGCCGATTTCGCCGTTGCTGTTGTCGACACCACTTTTTGCTGCGGCGCCATTGGACGCTTTGCCGACAACCGGCTCACCGCTGGCTTGCGCCGATTGCCGGTCACGCAGGATTCGCGCGACGGCCTGGAGCATCTCGTCGTGATCGAAAGGCTTGGCGATGTAGTCCACCGCGCCCATTTTCATGGAGTCGACGGCCGAACGCAGGCTGGCGTAACTGGTCATGATCAGCACCGGAGTGCCCAGGCCGAGTTTGATCAACTCGGTACCCGGCGCGCCCGGCAGGCGCAGGTCACTGACGATCAGGTCAAACGTGGGAATGCTGAAACGCTCTTGTGCTTCCTGCACGGATCCGGCTTCGCTGACCTGGTACTGGTTACGTTCCAGCAGACGGCGCAAGGCGGAGCGGATAATTGTTTCGTCTTCGACGATCAAAATGTGCGGCATTGATTCGATACTCTCGACGGTCTCAGTTCACAGCGGACGTCGCTTCGACATGACGCGGTAAGGTCACCCGGATACGGGTGCCGCGTTGGCTTTGAACATCAGCCGGGCTGTCGATGGTGATTTGTCCATAATGCTCTTCAACGATGGAATAGACCAGTGCAAGGCCCAGACCGGTGCCTTCGCCAGGATCCTTGGTGGTGAAGAAGGGTTCGAACAGTCGGTCCATGATGCTCGAGGGAATACCGCTGCCTTCGTCTTCGACGATCAGATCGACCGTGTGTTCGCCGGCTTCGCTCTTGACGCGCACTGCACTGCCCGGAGGCGAGGCGTCACGGGCGTTTGAGAGCAGATTGATCAATACCTGGGCGAGCCGCTGCGGGTCGCCTTCGACCCAGTGATCGGGGTCGCACAGGTTGTAGAACTGTACTTCGAAATTGCGCCGGTTCAAGGCCAGCAGGCCGATGGCATCCTGGGCCACTTCCGCCAGACAAACGGGCTCGTCGCTGTGCTGATGAGCGCCCGCGTGGGCGAAGCTCATCAGCGACTGAACGATGCGTGACACGCGTTTGGTCTGCTCGAGGATCTGCCCGCTGATTTCCGTGAGTTCGGCGTCTTCTTCACGTTCTTCGCGCAGGTTCTGCGCGAGACAGGCAATGCCGGTGATCGGGTTGCCGATTTCATGGGCCACGCCGGCCGCCAGTCGGCCAATGCTGGCCAGGCGCTCGGAGTGCACCAGTTTGTCTTCGAGCATCTGGGTTTCGGTCAGGTCTTCCACCAGCAGCACCAGGCCGCTGTTACCCGGTGCCAGCGGTTCGTCGATCGCCGCTTTGTGCAGGTTCAGCCAGCGGGTCTGGCCATCGAGGGCCAGGTGCTGCTTGTGCAAGTGCTCGTCCGGCAGATTGATGAAGCCTTGCAGCAGCTCTTTCCACGGGTCGGCAATGGTGCTCAGGCGTGAACCGACCACACGCTGCGCGGCAATCCCGGTCAGCTCCTCCATGGCTTTGTTCCACATGAGGATTTCCTGATCCTTGGCCAGCGAGCACACGCCCATCGGCAATTCCTGCAGGGTTTGGCGGTGGTAGCGACGCAGGGCATCGAGTTCGGCGGCAAGGCCGGTGAGGCGCGAGTGGTAATCCTCGAGGCGACTTTCGATGAAGTGGATGTCTTCGGTGACGTAGTTTTCGCCGCCGGCCTTATAGGGCAGGAAGGTTTCGACCATGTCCTGCGCCACGCTCGGGCCCATCAGGCCGGAGAGGTTGGCTTCGATACGGTCACGCAAACGACGCAAGGCGTAAGGCCGGCGTTCGTCGAACGGCAGATAAAGGTCACGCAGCGCTTGTTCGACTTCTTTCTGCGCCGCCTTGGCACCCAGCGGTTTGGCCAGTTGCGTGGCGAATTCCTGAGGTGAGGCGGCATGCAGTTCGCGGCGTTGCGGGCGGCGAACGTTGTCCACTGCGCAGGCTTCGGCGGCGCTGGCCTCTTCGGGGCTGGCGTTGGTGAACAGTGAGATCAGGGTGAACATCAGCACGTTGGCGGCCAGCGAGGCAATCGCCGCCATGTGCCAGCTGGTGTCGTCCAGCACGTAAATCATGTTCAGCAACGGAATGTAGAAGCCTTGCAGATTGCCGACCAGTGGCAACAGCATGGTCACCAGCCACACCAGAATCCCCGCCAGGAGGCCGGCGATGAAGCCGCGACGGTTGGCGGTCGGCCAGTACAGCACCGACAACACGCCCGGCAGGAACTGCAACGTGGCGACGAAGGCGACGATGCCGAGGTTGGCCAGGTCCTGTTCCGCGCCCAGCATCAGGTAGAAACCGTAGCCGGCCATGATGATCGCGACGATCAGTGCCCGGCGGGTCCATTTCAGCCAGCGGTAGATATTGCCCTCGGCCGGCGGCTGATAGAGCGGCAGCACCAAGTGGTTCAGTGCCATCCCGGACAGCGCCAGCGTAGTAACGATGATCAGCCCGCTGGCTGCCGACAATCCACCGACATACGCCAGCAGCGCCAGGGCTTTGCTGTTGGCGGCGATGCCGATGCCCAGGGTGAAATATTCCGGATTGGTGGTGGCACCGAGTTTCAACCCGGCCCAGAGAATCAACGGCACTGCCAGGCTCATCAGTAGCAGGAACAGCGGCAAGCCCCAGCTCGCGCTGACCAGCGAACGCGGGTTGAGGTTTTCGGTAAAGGTCATGTGGTACATGTGCGGCATGACGATCGCCGAGGCGAAGAACACCAGCAGCAGCGTGCGCCATGGGCCTTCCTGCAGTGGCGTGTGCAGGGCGGCGAGGGCGGTCTGGTTTTGCAGCAGCCACAGTTCCAGCTGTTGCGGGCCGTCGAACACGCCATACAGCGCATACAGGCCGACGCCACCAATCGCGATCAGCTTGATCACCGACTCGAAGGCGATTGCGAACACCAGGCCTTCATGTTTCTCGCGGGTGGCGATGTGGCGCGAGCCGAAGAAAATCGTGAACAGCGTAATCAGCGCGCAGAAACTCAGGGCCACGCGATGCTGCACCGGCTCGCGGGTGAGGATGCCGATGGAGTCGGCCACCGCCTGAATCTGCAACGCCAGCAACGGCAGCACGCCGACCAGCATGAAAATCGTCGTCAGCGCACCGGCCCAGGTGCTGCGGAAACGGAACGCGAACAGGTCGGCCAGCGATGAGAGTTGGTAAGTGCGGGTGATTTTCAGGATCGGGTACAAAAGCACCGGCGCCAGCAGAAACGCCCCGGAAACCCCGAGGTAGCTGGACAGAAAACCGTAGCCGTACTGATAAGCCAGGCCCACCGTGCCGTAAAACGCCCAGGCACTGGCATAAACGCCCAGCGACAGGGTGTAGGTCAGCGGATGGCGAATGATCGCCCGGGGGATCATGCCCCGTTCACTGATCCAGGCTACGCCGAACAGCACCGCCAGGTACGCGGCGCTGATCAGGATCATCTGGGTCAGGCTAAAGCTCATCGGCATCTTTTTGGCTCTGCAGGATGAAGGTCACGACGATCAGAATCAGCCAGAGCAAATAAGGGCGATACCAGGCGCCAGTGGCGTCGATCCACCAATCCATGATGGCCGGGGAGAACAGATAAATCCCCACTACCAGGAGCAGGACCAAGCGATAGATGTACATCCCGGCCTCTCTCTTTTATGCGCGTGCCCGAAAACGTGCGGCGATGGTAACGGATGGGTGCGCCACTGCAAGTGGCATCACTGCAGTTGCGCTTCAGGCAACGTCAGTGTGCGCGGGATCAGCGACGCATCCCAGTGGGCAATGCCCCAATTCAGCACTTCCCGTGGCGTGGCGTCATTGAGTTCGATAACGGGAGTGTGCCCCAGCGCCCGCAATGCGCGCAGCAACAGCGGCGTAGCCTGATCTTCGGTCAGCGGCGGTGAGCGATAGGATTTGCCGAGTTTGTGGCCGTCCGGCTGGGTAATCAGCGGGATGTGCAAGTAGCGCGGTTGCGGCAGACCGAGCAGTTCTTGCAGATAGAGCTGGCGTGGCGTGGAGTCCAGCAGGTCGGCGCCGCGCACGATATCAGTGATGCCTTGCCAGGCATCGTCTAGCACCACCGCCAATTGATAGGCGTAGAGCCCGTCACGGCGACGAATCACGAAGTCACCCACCTCGCGGCCCAGGTGTTGACGGAATTCGCCCTGCACCCGGTCGATGAAGTGGTATTCCAGCTCCGGTACACGCACGCGGATTGCCGCATTTTCAGTGCCGTGCCCAGCGTTGCGGCAGAACCCGGGATAGATGCCGTGATACGGCTCCAGTTGCTTGCGCGAGCAGGTGCATGCGTAGGCCAGGCCCTGGCTGAACAGGCGATTGAGGACTTCAGCGTAGGCCGCGTGCCGGTCACTCTGTCGGACCATCTCGCCATCCCATTCGAAACCATAGCTTTCCAGCGCCTTGAGAATCGCCGCCTGAGCACCGGGCTCCTCGCGTGGCGGATCGAGATCCTCCATTCGCACCAGCCAGCGCCCGCCGACCGAACGGGCGTCGAGGTACGAGGCCAGCGCTGCAACCAGTGAGCCGAAGTGCAGATGCCCGCTGGGCGTGGGGGCGAAGCGCCCGATGTAGGCGGAAGAGGCGATGGCGGTCATAAGGGCGATGTCAGGCTGTCCAATCGTATTGAGCACGGCTTGAAGCCGCCTTCACGAGCAAGCTCAGCTCCTACAGGAGATTGCGCCAGCCTTTGTAGGAGCGAAGATTGTTCCGGGCGGCGATCCGACGAAGGCGATTTCGAAGTCGCAACAAATATCAGCAAATATCAGAAACAAAAACGGAGCGTTCGCACGCTCCGTCTTTCGTTCAAGTCGAGATTACTTGCCGACTTGCTTTTCCTTGATTTCCGCCAGGGTCTTGCAGTCAACGCACATGTCGGCGGTAGGACGGGCTTCCAGTCGCTTGACGCCGATTTCGACGCCGCAGGACTCGCACCAACCGTATTCTTCGTCTTCGATCAGTTGCAGGGTCTTGTCGATTTTCTTGATCAGCTTGCGCTCACGGTCGCGGGCGCGCAATTCGAGGCTGAATTCCTCTTCCTGGCTGGCACGGTCTGCCGGGTCAGGGAAGTTGGCCGCTTCGTCTTTCATGTGATCAACGGTACGGTCGACTTCCTGCATCAAGTCCTGTTTCCACTTGTTCAGGATCTTGGTGAAGTGAGCACGCATGGGTTTACCCATGTACTCTTCGCCCTTCACTTCTTTGTAGGGTTCGAAGCCGCTGATCGACTGATTTTGCTGCTTTGCTTGGGTGGGCATGAAATGGACCGCCTCTACTCTTGTAATCCATTGCGCAGGATTGCTCCATCACCGACACCTGCCGGCCCTGCGGCTGCAAGCGGGCGAACTTACCAGATCAAATCGGACCGCGCTACTCCCGGATGTCGAGCCCGCGGCCCGTGGTGCTTGCAAAAGATTGCAAAGCTTCGTCTGGTGGCTAAGGAGACCTGATCAATTATTGATTTTAGCCAAACCTGAGACATACGCTTGAATCGATTGAGACCAGCATTATATGGCTCTGACCGCTTTAGACTCTCGCTCGTTCCTGCGCTTGGGTAGAATCAATTCTTTTCCCCGTTGTAAGGAAGGCTAATGGCTCTGTCCTACAGTGCGCGCAGTCGCGCTATCGAACCGTTCCACGTTATGGCCCTGCTGGCGCGGGCCAACGAGCTGCAAGCGGCTGGCCACGACGTGATTCACCTGGAAATCGGCGAGCCGGACTTCACCACCGCCGAACCGATCATCCAGGCCGGCCAGGCCGCGCTGACGGCGGGGAAGACCCGTTACACCGCCGCTCGCGGCATTCCTGAGCTGCGTGAGGCCATTTCGGGTTTTTATCAGCAGCGTTATGGGCTGAACATCGATCCGCAACGCATCCTGATCACGCCTGGCGGTTCAGGCGCATTGCTGTTGGCCAGTGCCTTGCTGGTGGACCCAGGCAAGCACTGGCTGCTGGCCGACCCGGGTTATCCGTGCAACCGGCACTTCCTGCGCCTGGTGGAAGGTGCGGCGCAACTGGTGCCGGTCGGCCCGGACGTGCGTTATCAACTGACCCCGGACCTGGTCGCGCGTCACTGGGATCACGACAGCGTCGGCGCCCTGGTAGCATCGCCGGCCAACCCCACCGGGACCATCCTGACCCGTGATGAGCTGGCCGGGCTGTCCGCGGCGATCAAGGCTCGCCACGGTCATTTGGTGGTCGACGAGATTTACCACGGCCTGACTTACGGCACGGACGCGGCCAGCGTGCTGGAAGTCGATGACGGCGCTTTCGTCCTCAATAGCTTTTCCAAGTATTTCGGCATGACCGGCTGGCGCCTTGGTTGGCTGGTCGCACCTGAAGCAGCGGTCGGTGAACTGGAGAAGCTCGCCCAGAACCTCTACATCAGCGCACCGAGCATGGCCCAGCACGCGGCATTGGCCTGCTTCGAGCCCGCCACCATCAGCATTTTCGAGGAGCGCCGCGCCGAGTTCGGTCGACGTCGCGACTTCCTCCTGCCAGCCCTGCGGGAATTGGGTTTCGGTATCGCCGTAGAGCCGGAAGGCGCGTTCTATTTGTACGCCGATATCAGCAAGTTCGGCGGCGATGCCTTCGCGTTCTGCCGACACTTCCTCGAAACCGAGCATGTTGCAATTACTCCGGGCCTGGACTTCGGTCGTCATCAGGCCGGGCATCATGTGCGGTTTGCGTACACCCAAAGCCTTCCGCGCTTGCAAGAAGCAGTCGAGCGGATCGCCCGCGGTTTGAAGAGCTGGCAAGGCTGATGCGTTTTCATCCTCCCCTTGAAGAGGGGCGCTTGATTCGTCGTTACAAGCGTTTTCTTGCCGATATCGAAACCGTTGGCGGCGAGTTGCTGACCATTCACTGCCCGAACACTGGCTCGATGCTTAATTGCCAGGTCGAGGGCGGGCAAGTCTGGTTCAGCCGCTCCACCGACCCCAAGCGCAAGTTGCCCGGCACTTGGGAAGTTGGCGAAACCCCACAGGGGCGGCTGTTCTGTGTGAACACCGGGCGCGCCAACGGCTTGATCGAGGAAGCGTTGCAGGCTGGCGTCATCACCGAGTTGAACGGCTTTACCGAACTGAAGCGCGAAGTGGCCTATGGTCAGGAAAGCAGCCGTATCGATTTTCGTCTCGATTACCCGGGCGGGCCGGCTTATGTGGAAGTCAAAAGCGTCACCCTGGGCTTTGATGGCTCGGCGGTGGCGGCATTTCCTGACGCGGTGACCCAGCGTGGGGCCAAGCATTTGCGCGAACTGGCGCATTTGGCCAGGGACGGGATTCGGGCAGTGCAGTTGTATTGCGTGAACCTGACAGGGATCGACGCGGTGCGTCCTGCCGAAGAAATCGATTCGGCCTACGCAGCTGCGTTGCGTGAGGCAGTGGCGTGTGGAGTCGAAGTGCTGGCGTATGGCGTGCGCTTGACTCACGAAGAGATGGTGGTCGATCGGCGACTGGATGTGCTGTTGAACGGTTAGAGCGTGACCCAGATTCCTTGCTCATCTTCGTGGCAGGGGATGCTGGTCAGGGATTGTCCGGCGCAGGGGCCGGCGACGCATTCACCGTCCTCGATCAGAAACAGTGCGCCGTGGGTCGCGCACTGGATCAAGCTGTTGCTGGGGTCGAGAAACTGGTCGGGCTGCCATTCCAGCCCGACGCCCCGGTGCGGGCAGCGATTTTCATACACATACACCCGACCGCCCCGGCGTACGGCCAGGAGCTTCTGGCCGTTGACGTCGAAACCGCGACTGCTGGCGTCAGCCAATTCGGCGCCTGTGCAAAGAAGCTTCATGTCTATCCTCAAGTCCTGCGGCTCGCGACCTGGTACGTCCGAGCTTGACGTTCAAATGCAAGCAATTATCAAATGACGGCTCGCCCGCAGGGCGATTACCGGATGCCGAGAATACTTGGCCTGTCATGACTATGCCCGGGAAACCTTTGAAGGAGGCTGTTTATGCACCTGTTCGATCCCGGTACGACTGGCCAATGACCCTTCTGATTAAACCTCGTGCGTTGTTCATTGGCTTGAGCCTGTTGTGTTTGCTGGCGATCTGGTTGTCGCTGGCGTTGGGGCCGGTGAGTTTGCCGTTGTTCGACACCTTGCGCGCGGCGCTGCGCTTGGTCGGCCTGCCGATTGCCGCCGACGGGTTGGAGCAGGCCGAACTGATCCTCGGGCAAATCCGCCTGCCGCGAACCTTGCTCGGTTTGGCGGTGGGCGGGGTTCTGGCGCTGTCTGGTGTGGCAATGCAGGGGTTGTTTCGCAATCCTCTGGCCGATCCGGGCCTGATAGGGGTGTCGAGCGGCGCGGCATTGGGCGCGGCTATCGCGATTGTCGGCGGCTCGGTATTCGGTGGACTGCCTGAATCCTTCGGGCCATATCTGTTGTCGGTGTGCGCGTTTCTCGGCGGGTTGGGGGTGACGGCGCTGGTCTATCGACTGGGGCGACGCAATGGCCAGACCAACGTCGCGACCATGCTGCTGGCCGGTATTGCATTGACTGCCCTGGCTGGTTCGGCGGTCGGGCTCTTCACTTATCTGGCGGATGACGCGACCCTGCGCACCCTGACGTTCTGGAACCTGGGCAGCCTTAACGGCGCCAGTTATGCGCGACTCTGGCCGTTATTGCTGGTGAGTACCGGTGTGGCACTGTGGTTGCCGCGTCGGGCCAAGGCCTTGAACGCATTATTGCTGGGGGAGTCGGAGGCCGGCCACCTGGGTATCGACGTCGAAGGACTCAAGCGCGAATTGGTGTTCTGCACGGCGTTGGGTGTCGGCGCGGCGGTAGCTGCGGCGGGGATGATCGGGTTTGTCGGCCTGGTGGTGCCGCATCTGGTGCGGCTGCTGGTCGGCCCCGATCATCGGGTGTTGTTGCCGGCGTCGGTGTTGGCGGGGGCCAGTCTCCTGTTGTTTGCTGATCTGGTGGCGCGGCTGGCGCTGGCGCCGGCTGAGTTGCCGATCGGGATTGTCACGGCCCTCATCGGCGCGCCGTTCTTTCTGTATTTATTGCTCAGAGGGCGTGCCTGATGTTGCGAGCGCAGAACCTGCAAATCCGTCGCGGTCGAAAAGTTGTCCTGACGGACATCACCCTTGAGCTTAAACCGGGCGAAGTGCTCGGCGTGTTGGGGCCTAATGGCGCCGGCAAAAGCACGTTGCTCGGCGCCCTGTGCGGAGAATTGCCGGCGGACCATGGCAGCGTCTGGCTCGATGAGCGTGAGTTGAGTCATTGGAGCGGAGCGCAGCGAGCCCGGCGTTTGGCAGTATTGCCGCAAGTGTCGACCCTGGACTTTGCCTTTCGCGTCGAAGAAGTGGTCGGCATGGGCCGTCTGCCTTATCAAAGCGGTCGGGTCCGGGATGAGGAGATTGTCGCCGCCGCGTTGCAGGCGGCCGATGCGGGGCACTTGAGCGGTCGCAGTTACCTGGCGTTGTCCGGTGGCGAACGTCAGCGGGTGCATTTGGCGCGGGTGTTGGCGCAGCTTTGGCCGGGCGAGGCGGGGCAGACGTTGTTGCTCGATGAGCCGACGTCGATGCTCGACCCGCTGCATCAGCACACTACTCTGCAAGCGGTGCGTGAATTCGCCGATCGCGGTGCGGCGGTGCTGGTGATCCTGCATGATTTGAATCTGGCGGCGCGTTATTGTGATCGCCTGTTACTGCTTGAAGGTGGGTGTCCTGTGATGCTGGACACGCCGGAACAGGTATTGCGCCCGGAACCGCTCAAGGCAGTGTTCGGGCTGGAAGTATTGGTGCAACCGCACCCGGAGCGTGGGCATCCGCTGATCATCGCCCGCTGAGGTGTTTTAGGGATGAAAACACGCGTGATGGTTTTTCTGGCCGCGCTGTTACTGAGTGCTTGCCAGCATGTAGCGGTGCCGCCGGTCAGCGGCGAAATCCGGGATTTGCGCAGCGGTCAGACCCTGACCGCGCAAGAACTGCTTGCACGGTTGGCGGAACCTTCGCGGTTGATCGTCGGCGAGCAGCATGACAATCGTGATCACCATCAACTGCAATTGTGGTTATTGCAGGCACTGGGTGAGCGACGGCCTCAAGGCAGTCTGCTGCTGGAAATGTTGACGCCGGCTCAGCAACAGCGCGTCGATGACGTTCGGCAAACCTCACCGCTGCCGACCGATTTGTCCGGGGCATTGGCCTGGCAGCCGGGATGGGACTGGAATCTTTACGGGCCGATCGTTCGTTTTGCCCTGACTCAGCCGTACCCGTTACTGGCGGCCAATCTGGACACGCCTGAAGTCCGTACTGTCTATGCCAAACCGCCAACATTGAGCGGTGCGCGTTCCAACGCTCCGACGGTCAGGAACGAGTTGCTGGCACAGATCAGCGATTCCCACTGCGGCTTGCTGCCTGAATCACAGATGCCCGCGATGCTGGCCGTGCAGCAGCAGCGTGACCGGCGGATAGCCGAGCGATTACGGGCGGCACCGATGCCTTCACTGTTGTTTACCGGCGCGTTCCACGCCCGCAAGGATGTCGGGGTGCCGATCCATGTGCTGGACCTGGGGGAGCCCAAGGCACCAACGGTATTGATGCTGGCGGAGCAGGGCGCTGAGGTCACGTCGGCCATGGCCGATTACGTCTGGTATACGCCCACCACGCCACCGCAGGATTACTGCGCGCAAATGCGCAAGCAGTTCGGCAAGCCGTCAGGCCAATAAGATCACGCGAGTTTTCCACAGGCAAAAAAAGACCCGGCAAGAGCCGGGTCAAATAACCGTGATTAGCCTGATGAGGAGATAATCTGAGAGTCCGAACCAAGGGCTTTTCAGAATATCGACCAGTCTCGCGACCAGTTGTGATAATCATAGCGATTCTCATTACCAAGTCAATCGCTGATTTCTCGTTTCCGTGAATTACGTCATTCCTTCGCTGGAAAGCCTCGTAATCATTGGGTTTCAGGCTGTGCGTTCGAGTGAAATTATCCGTTCAATTCTTGTGGCGAGACGAAATAGCATCCAGCTGTTTGTTCAAGGCTTCCTTGCGCTCGGCGGGAATGTCGTTCCAGTGGACATCCATCAACGCGCCTTCAATCGCATACAACAACACCTTGGACGCCCGAAAACCGCGAGTGCGCACGGCCCGATAAGCGTCCACAGCTCCCAGCCGACGCAAGTCCGAGGCACTGTGGATGCCCACGGCATGCAGCCATTGCGCCGACGTCTTGCCAAGATTCTTCAGGTGTTGCAGTTCATCATTCATCAAGCCTCCTTGYGACAGCCGAATGGTGCGTGGGCGAGCCTCTCAGCAGTGTAGCCATCAGTAGGAAAAGCGTGATTGTTTGGTCGGTTTCGACGCAAAAGCTTCTAAGAGGAAAACTCAAGAAGCGGCGTGAAAAGGCGGAGCATGTAGTCCGAGGGCGTGTGGGAAATTGAGTTTTCGAGCAAAAAAAGTACAACGTCCAGCGCAAGGCGGGGGCGCTGGACTGGGTGAGACGTCGCTTTTAGCGGGTGCGATAACGCAGGCGTGTACCGAAATTCATCGACATCAGGATCTCATCGGCACTCAGCTCCGGCGGGAAGTAGGCGCCGGAGATCTGCGCGTGGGCCAGGCTCGCGCCTTCCAGGGATGAGTTGCGAAAGTCGACGCCGCGCAAGTCGGCAGAGCGAAAGTAGGCATCGGTGAAGTCGATGCCGTCGGCGTTCAGTTCACGCAGATCGAGCCCGCGGAAGTCACCACCGACCATGTCGATAGGTCCATCTTTCGGGCGTTCATTGTTGAAGCTTGTGATGTCGTCTTTGTGCAGCAAGGCATAAAGCGGGGTGTCGAGAAGTTTTGGCTGGCTCATGTCACATCACCTGATGGTTTTATGGCGCCAGTATAGTGCCACTATTTGGCAGCCGTGAAGCCGGTGAGGGCTTCACGGTTGAAATAGTTTCTTACAGACCAGGCAGGCGCTGGCGAATCTGCGCAACGACCGTATCGAGGGTGCCACTTTCATTGGTCTGGACGCGCTTGCTGCAGAGGATTTCTGCTGGCGTCAGTGCCTCGCGGCTGGCTTGCTGGGCGGCGATAACAGCCAGGTTGGCGTCGGACGGATCGTTGTTGTCCGCCTGGCGTTGCTTCAACCAGCTCTCGATCACCGCTTGTGGAGCGTCGCAATCGAGGATCAGGAACGGCGCGCCGGTGGCCTCGGCGATTTTTGCCGCGCTGTCGCGTTGGTCGCGCTTGAGATAAGTGGCATCGATCACCACCGGGAAGCCGGCACGCAGAATTACATTGGCAACCTCATGCAGGCGGGCATAGGTGGCGACGCTGGCGTCGGCGCTATAGATGCCGGCCTGCGGGTCGTTCGGTACGGTCTGTTCGCCGAACATGCGCTTGCGCTCGACATCCGAACGCAGGCGAATGGCACCCAATGCTTCCACCAGGCGCATGGCCACATGGCTTTTGCCGACGGCGGAAACACCGTGGGTGATCGCCAGGAAACGCGAAGGAATGGTGCTGTAGCTTTCCGCCAGGTTGGCGTAGTTGCGGTACTGACGCAGAGTGGTAGCGCGCTGCACCGGGTCGGCCTCGGCCGGCATGCTGAACAGGCTGACCTTGGCGCGAACCAGGGCGCGGTAGGCTTTATAGAAGTTCAGCAGCTCAAGACCCTGGTAGTCGCCGGTCAGTTCCAGGTATTGGCTGATGAAACGGCGCGCCAGGCTCTTCAGGCCGCGGTCTTCCAGGTCCATTGCCAGGAAGCCGGTGTCGGCGTAAACGTCGGTGAAGCGGAACGGTTCGTTGAACTCGATGCAGTCGAAGATCACCACTTTGCCGTCGATCACGGTAGCGTTGCCCAGGTGAATGTCACCATGGCATTCACGAATGAAGCCGTCGGCCTTGCGCTGGGCGAACAGTGGCTTGAGGCGCTCGAAGCTGCTTTCGGCCCAGGCTTGCAGTGCCTCGAGTTGCAACAGATCGGCCTTGTCGCTGAGGAACGGAAGGATCTGTTCGAAGTTCTGCCGTACCGGCGCCATGACGCTGTCCGGCGTGCCGGCTTCGTGTTCGGCAGGCACTTTCGGCGCACTGAGGTGGAATTGAGCGATCTGCGCGGCCATCGCGTCGATGTGCGTGGTGGTCAATTCGCCGTTGGCTTGCAGGGTGCTGAGCAGTTGGCTTTGCGGGAACTGACGCATTTTCAGGGCGTAATCGACAACCGGACCATCGCCGCCCAATTGTGGCGCCTCGGCGCTGCCGGTGATTGGCAGCACTTCAAGATACAAGTCATGGGTCAGGCGCTGGTTCAGGCGCAGCTCCTCGCCGCAGAAATGCTTGCGAGCTTCGAGACTGGTGAAATCGAGGAAGCCGAAATTCACCGGCTTCTTCACTTTATAAGCATAGGGACCGGTGAGTATCACCCAGGAAATATGGGTCTCGATGACCTGAAACCCTTCTACGGGATGCGGGTAGAGGGCCGGGTTTTGCAGGGCAGCGATCAGGGACTGGCTCACAGGTGATCCTTCAGAGTCTGGGGGGAAATTCAAGGCCGTCATTATGGCTGCAAGTCCGTCCGACGCAAACCTCAGAGGGCTCCTGTTGAGTATGAATAAAGTGCGTATAATCCGCCGCCATGACTCGATCTCGATCCCCCCGCACCCCTAAAAAACCACCTTCCAAGGGCATGCGCCCCTGGCTGGGCTGGGCCCTTAAACTCAGCCTGGTCGGCCTTGTGGTGCTCGCCGGGTTCGCGGTTTACCTCGACGCCGTGGTCCAGGAGAAGTTCTCCGGCAAGCGCTGGACCATCCCGGCCAAGGTGTACGCGCGCCCGCTCGAGCTGTTCGTCGGACAAAAGCTCAGCAAGGACGACTTCCTCACCGAACTCGATGCCTTGGGCTACCGACGCGAAGCGGTCAGCAACGGCCCCGGCGCGGCAGCGGTCAATGGCAATACCGTCGACTTGAATACCCGAGGCTTCCAGTTCTATGAAGGCATGGAGCAGGCGCAGCCCGTGCGCGTGCGGTTCTCCGGCGATTACGTGGCCGAGCTCTCGGCGACCAACGGTTCGAAGCTTTCCGTGGTGCGACTGGAGCCGCTGCTGATCGGCGGGATTTACCCGAAAAACCTTGAAGACCGCATCCTGATCAAGATCGATCAGGTTCCGCCGTATCTGCTCGAAACCCTGGTTGCTGTAGAAGACCGGGATTTCTACAGCCACTGGGGCGTGTCGCCGAAGTCGATTGCCCGAGCTATCTATGTCAACACCTCGGGCGGCAAGATGACCCAGGGCGGTAGTACGCTGACGCAACAGTTGGTCAAGAACTTCTACCTCACCAGTGAACGCAGCCTGACCCGTAAGCTCACCGAAGCCATGATGGCGATGTTGCTTGAGCTGCATTACGACAAGAGCGAAATTCTTGAGGCTTACCTCAATGAAGTATTCGTCGGCCAGGATGGTCAGCGCGCGGTGCACGGCTTCGGCCTGGCCAGCCAGTTTTTCTTCGGGCAGCCATTGTCCGAGCTGAAACTGCATCAAGTCGCTTTGTTGGTGGGCATGGTCAAGGGGCCGTCCTATTACAACCCGCGCCGCAACCCTGAGCGGGCTCTGGAGCGGCGCAATCTGGTGCTCGATGTTCTGAAGGAGCAAGGCGTTGCCAGCGCCGAACAGGTTGAGGCGGCGAAGAAAATGCCACTGGGTGTGACCACTCGCGGCAAGTTGGCCGACAGCTCGTTCCCGGGCTTCCTTGATCTGGTTAAACGTCAGTTGCGCGAAGACTACCGCGACGAAGACTTGACCGAAGAAGGGCTGCGAATCTTCACCAGTTTCGACCCGATCCTGCAGATGAAAGCCGAAGCCTCGGTCAACGACACGTTCAAGCGCCTGGCCGGGCGCAAGGGTTCCGATGACGTGGAAGCCGCGATGGTCGTGACCAACCCGGAAACCGGTGAGGTCCAGGCCATGATCGGCAGCCGTCAGGCGAGTTTTGCCGGTTTTAACCGTGCGTTGGACGCGGTGCGACCGATCGGCTCTTTGATCAAGCCGGCGGTTTATCTGACCGCTCTTGAAAAGCCGAGCCAGTACACGCTCACCAGTTGGCTATCGGACGACTACTTCTCGGTCAAAGGCGCGGACGGTCAGATCTGGAAACCACAGAACTATGATCGCCGTTCCCACGGCACGGTGTTCCTGTACCAAGGGTTGGCGCACTCCTACAACCTGTCGACCGCGCGTCTCGGGTTGGCGGTGGGCGTGCCGAATGTCTTGAAGACCCTGGCACGCCTGGGCGTAAGCCGCGAATTCCCGGCGTTCCCGTCGATGTTGCTCGGTGCCGGCGGTATGACCCCGATCGAAGTGGCGACCATGTACCAGACGCTGGCCAATGGCGGGTTCAATACGCCGATGCGCGGGATTCGCAGCGTACTGACTGCCGAGGGCGAGCCGCTCAAGCGTTATCCGTTCCAGATTCAGCAGCAATTTGATCCGGCGTCCATTTACCTGATCCAGAACGCCATGCAGCGCGTCATGCGCGAAGGTACCGGTAGTTCGGTTTATAACGTGTTGCCGAAAACCCTGACCCTGGCCGGTAAGACCGGTACCAGTAACGATTCGCGGGACAGCTGGTTCGCCGGTTTCAGTCAGGATCTGCTGGCCGTGGTCTGGCTGGGGCGCGATGATAATGGCAAGACACCGTTCACCGGTGCCACCGGCGCGTTGCAGGTCTGGACCAGTTTCATGCGCAAGGCCGATCCGCTGCCGCTGGACATGCCGCAACCGGACAACATTGTTCAGGCCTGGGTCGATTCGCGCACTGGTCAAGGTTCCGAAGCCAACTGCCCAGGTGCGGTGCAGATGCCGTATATTCGCGGCAGTGAACCGCCTCCCGGTGCTGCTTGCGGTGGTGAAAGCCCTGCAGAATCGGTGATGGATTGGGTCAAGGGCTGGATGAATTAAGCAAAGAGGATTTGAAGTGAACAAGTGGTTGATTCCAGCGGTGACTGCCGTGGCTTTGCTCAGCGGCTGCTCCACTGTGCAGCGTGGTTCGATCCCGGTTGAGGATGCCGGCACTGCCGTCTCCAACAGTGAGCGGATTTCGGCGAATGGCGGTTTCCGTCAGTCGACGGTGAAACGTCCTGTACAAGCTCAGACTCAGGCGATCCCGCAAGGTGACACCGGGGTCGTGGTGATGGTCCCGGGTGGTGGCGCCGTCTCCTCGGCACCGATCAGCACTTCGCCGATTACCCCAGGCCCGATTACTCCGGGGCCGATTGATACCTCGCCGGTTCAGTCGGCGCCGATCAATCAGGGTAGCTACAGCATGCCGTCGACGCCCAGCGGGATTCCTTCGGCGAACTCCGGCGGACTGTCCGCCGATGAACAACTGGACGGTCCGGTCCTGGCATTGTTGACCACCGCCCAGCAGCAACAGGCCAGTGGCGACCTTAATGGTGCATCTTCCAGCCTCGAACGTGCCCAGCGTGTTGCACCGCGCGAGCCGCAAGTACTTTATCGCTTGGCCCAGGTGCGTATGGCTCAAGGTGATGCGGCTCAGGCCGAGCAGTTTGCCCGCCGTGGCCTGACGTTCGCCAATGGGCGTCCGGATCTTCAGGCCAGCCTGTGGGAATTGATCGCCCAGGCCCGAGAGAAGCAGGGTGACCCGGCCGGTGCTGCGTTGGCTCGTCAGAAGGCCAAGGTTTCGCTGTGATGGATATGCGCTTTCCGAAGATTGCCGAACAGTTGCTGTTGATCGAGCGCGAGCTGCGCGTTCAGGGCTGGTGGGATGAAGTACCGCCGTCTGCTGAGGCGCTCTCCAGCGTTGAACCGTTTTCGGTGGATACGCTGGATTTCGAGCAATGGCTGCAATGGGTCTTCTTGCCAAGGATGAAGTCGATCCTCGAGCAGGATCTGCCATTGCCCAACGCATCAGGGATTCAGGAGATGGCCGAAATGGTCTTCGCCTCCCGCAATGTCCAGGGCAAGGATCGGCAGCTTCAGGTCTTGCTCAAAGAGTTCGACGCGTTGATCACCGTCTCCCGCTGAATCGGAAACTGCCAGTGCTTACTGGCAGTTTTTCGCAATCTGTTTCTGTGCTTCGGTGAGGCGCTCCTGACGTTGTTGGTCGGTCAGGCGGCGCGTCTCGCCGTCGACTTCCTCCCGCAATCGCGGATTGTTCTGCAGTTGAGCCAGGTTCGTCCGAGCTTGTTCACAGAACACTCTTAGCTGGGCCTGCTGCTCGGCGACCTGCTTTTTCACTTTGTGATCGATGGCCTTTTGATCGCCGATGACGTTGCCGCGCGGTAGCGCGCCCGGCTTGCCGACGGGCGGGGAGGGCGTGACCATGACGGTGGCCTCCCGGCCTTGGGGCGGCTGCGCATCGAAATGGGTGACGCCCTGGGCATCGACCCATTTATAGATCTGACCCGCCATGCACAAAGGGCTCAGGCTGATCAGCAAGCTGGCGGTGAAGATGAGTGTTCTCATGCCATTTCCTTGTCAGGGGTGCGCAATTGAAGCTAACACAGTTGCGGTTTAAAGGTTTTTTCTTGCGTTCTCATGCGCTTAGTTCAATAAAGCACATTGACGGCTTGACTTGCGATGGGCGAAACAGAAGAATCCAAAGTCCGCTGTAGAGGGACTGCCAGAAGCAGACCCACTCGGYAGATCATGAGGCGCACATCCGCGCCGACCTGTTACACCCGCAACGCGTTACCTCGCGCTGGGTGGGAAAGGCCCGCAACACTTGGGACGATCCCAATACTTGCTCAGTCAGTGCTGACGTAGTCGGCGACCACCGTCGCTCATGCTCTGCCGAGAAGTAAACCTATTAAGACCCGTCCTCTTGTATGTGGGCGGTATTCTGGCGTTTTAGAGGTGAACAACGTGGAGCTTTTATCTGGCGGTGAGATGCTCGTCCGCTTTTTGCGTGACGAAGGCGTCAAATATATCTACGGGTACCCGGGTGGTGCTCTTCTTCATGTCTATGATGCCCTGTTCAAAGAACCGGAAGTGACCCACATCCTGGTTCGTCACGAGCAGGCTGCGACCCATATGGCTGACGGCTATGCCCGTGCCACCGGTAAAGCCGGCGTGGTACTGGTGACGTCCGGCCCGGGCGCAACCAACGCCATCACCGGTATTGCCACGGCCTACATGGACTCCATTCCGATGGTGGTCATTTCCGGCCAGGTGCCTAGCACCATGGTAGGCACCGATGCGTTCCAGGAAACCGACATGATCGGTATCTCCCGGCCGATCGTGAAGCACAGCTTCATGATCAAGCACGCCTCGGAAATCCCGGAAGTCATGAAGAAGGCGTTCTACCTGGCGCAATCCGGTCGTCCTGGTCCGGTCGTTGTCGATATCCCGAAAGACATGACCAACCCGGCCGAAAAGTTCGAATACATCTTCCCGAAAAAAGCCAAGCTGCGTTCCTACAGCCCGGCCGTTCGCGGTCACTCCGGGCAAATCCGCAAGGCAGCCGAAATGCTTCTGGCGGCCAAGCGCCCTGTGTTGTATTCGGGCGGCGGCGTGATCCTCGGTGGTGGCTCTGCGCCGCTGACCGAGCTGGCGAAGATGCTCAACCTGCCAGTGACCAATACCCTGATGGGCCTGGGTGCCTACCCTGGCACCGACCGTCAGTTCATCGGCATGCTCGGCATGCACGGCAGCTACACCGCCAACCTGGCGATGCACCATGCCGATGTGATCCTTGCAGTCGGCGCGCGTTTCGATGACCGCGTGATCAACGGCCCGGCCAAGTTCTGCCCGAATGCCAAGATCATTCACATCGACATCGACCCGGCTTCGATTTCCAAGACCATCAAGGCAGACGTGCCTATCGTTGGCCCGGTCGAGAGTGTCCTGACCGAAATGGTCGCGATCCTCAAGGAAATCGGCGAGACCCCGAACAAGGAGTCCGTTGCCAGCTGGTGGAAGCAAGTTGATGAGTGGCGCGGTGACCGCGGTCTGTTCCCTTACGACAAGGGCGACGGCAGCGTGATCAAGCCGCAGACCGTGATCGAAACCCTGTGCGAAGTGACCAAGGGCGACGCCTTTGTGACCTCCGACGTGGGTCAGCATCAGATGTTCGCGGCGCAGTACTACAAGTTCAACAAGCCGAACCGTTGGATCAACTCCGGTGGCCTGGGCACCATGGGCTTCGGTTTTCCGGCGGCCATGGGCATCAAGCTGAGCTTCCCGGATGACGATGTCGCCTGCGTAACAGGCGAGGGCAGCATCCAGATGAACATTCAGGAACTGTCGACCTGCCTGCAATACGGTTTGCCGGTAAAAATCGTCATCCTGAACAATGGCGTGCTGGGTATGGTTCGCCAGTGGCAGGACATGAGTTATGGCAGCCGTCACTCGCACTCCTACATGGAATCGCTGCCTGACTTCGTCAAACTGGCAGAGGCCTATGGTCACGTTGGCGTGCGCATCACCGACTCGAAAGATTTGAAGTCGAAGATGGAGGAGGCGTTCGCCATGAAAGATCGCCTGGTGGTTATCGATATCTCGGTTGACACCAGCGAGCACGTCTACCCGATGCAGATCAAAGACGGCTCCATGCGTGATATGTGGTTGAGCAAGACGGAGCGTACTTAATCATGCGGCACATTATTTCCCTGCTTCTGGAAAACGAACCGGGCGCTCTGTCTCGTGTAGTCGGCCTGTTTTCGCAGCGCAACTACAACATCGAAAGCCTGACCGTGGCGCCAACCGAAGACCCGACTTTGTCGCGTCTGACGCTGACCACTGTCGGCCATGATGAAATCATCGAGCAGATCACCAAGAACCTGAACAAGCTGATTGAAGTGGTCAAACTGGTCGACTTGTCGGAGAGTGCTCACATCGAGCGCGAACTGATGCTGGTCAAGGTCAAGGCCACCGGCGCCCAGCGCGCCGAGATCAAGCGCACCACCGATATTTATCGTGGGCAGATCGTTGATGTCAGCGCCAGCGTGTATACCGTTCAATTGACCGGTACCAGCGACAAGCTCGACAGCTTCATTCAATCGATCGGCACTGCCTCGATTCTGGAAACCGTACGCAGTGGCGTCACCGGGATTGCCCGCGGCGACAAAGTACTGAGCATCTAAACCAAATTAGCGAATGGCCTGAGGGCCAGATATAAAGGGGAAATTCATGAAAGTTTTCTACGATAAAGACTGCGACCTGTCGATCATCCAGGGCAAGAAAGTTGCCATCATTGGTTACGGCTCCCAAGGCCACGCTCAAGCGTGCAACCTGAAAGACTCCGGCGTTGACGTTACCGTTGGCCTGCGTAAAGGTTCGGCCACCGTTGCCAAAGCTGAAGCCCACGGCCTGAAAGTGACTGACGTTGCTTCCGCCGTAGCAGCTGCCGACCTGGTCATGATCCTGACCCCGGACGAGTTCCAGTCCTCGCTGTACAAGAACGAAATCGAGCCGAACATCAAGAAAGGCGCCACCCTGGCCTTCTCCCACGGTTTCGCGATCCACTACAACCAGGTTGTTCCGCGCGCTGACCTCGACGTGATCATGATCGCGCCGAAAGCTCCGGGCCACACCGTGCGTTCCGAGTTCGTCAAAGGCGGCGGTATCCCTGACCTGATCGCTATCTACCAGGATGCTTCGGGCAACGCCAAAAACGTTGCACTGTCCTACGCTGCCGGCGTTGGTGGCGGTCGTACCGGCATCATCGAAACCACCTTCAAGGACGAGACCGAAACCGACCTGTTCGGCGAACAAGCCGTTCTGTGCGGCGGTACCGTTGAGCTGGTAAAAGCCGGTTTCGAAACCCTGGTTGAAGCTGGCTACGCGCCGGAAATGGCCTACTTCGAATGCCTGCACGAATTGAAGCTGATCGTTGACCTCATGTACGAAGGCGGTATCGCCAACATGAACTACTCGATCTCCAACAACGCTGAGTACGGCGAGTACGTGACAGGTCCGGAAGTAATCAACGCCGAATCCCGTCAGGCCATGCGCAACGCCCTGAAACGTATTCAGGACGGCGAATACGCCAAGATGTTCATCAGCGAAGGCGCCACCGGCTATCCTTCGATGACCGCCAAGCGTCGTAACAACGCCGCTCACGGTATCGAAATCATCGGTGAGCAACTGCGCTCCATGATGCCGTGGATCGGTGCCAACAAGATCGTCGACAAAGCCAAGAACTAAGTCACGAGCTTGTACGGAAAACGCGGCCTAGGCCGCGTTTTTTCGTTTGGATCCGCCGGTTCTGGTATAAAGCTGCATCGTTTGCGGTCGAACCGTCGTCCCAGACACCTGTCGAAACTTTCCACCCCGTTGCAAGGTAATGTCCATGAGCGAACGTCCCGAAGAGCCAAAGCAGGCTTCTGACGCCGAAAGCCTTCTGCCCATCGATGAGCACATCGAAGAAGGGCATGACGCTGAAGGCCGTAAAGTCCGGCATCGTGGTATCTATCTTCTGCCGAATCTGTTCACCACTGCGAACCTCTTCGCAGGGTTCTATTCCATCATCAACTCGATGAGCGCCCAGAGCGCCTTGAGTGCCGGTGATGCAATCGGCGCGAGCAAGTATTTTGCGTTTGCCGCGATCGCGATTTTCGTTGCCATGGTGCTCGACGGCCTCGACGGTCGCGTCGCTCGCATGACCAACACCCAAAGCGCCTTCGGTGCGGAGTACGACTCGCTGTCGGATATGGTTGCCTTTGGCGTCGCGCCGGCTTTGCTGGCATTCGGCTGGGCCTTGGGCGATATGGGCAAAGTCGGCTGGATGGTCGCCTTCATCTATGTGGCGGGTGCGGCGTTGCGCCTGGCACGCTTCAACACGCAGGTCGGCACCGCCGACAAGCGCTACTTCATCGGTCTGGCCAGCCCGGCCGCGGCCGGTGTGGTCGCGGGCATTGTCTGGGCGTTCAGCGATTACGGCATTCAGGGTTCCAAAATGTCGTTCCTGGTTGCACTGATGGTTGCCGCCGCGGGCATGCTGATGGTCAGTAACATCAAGTACAACAGCTTCAAGGAGCTGGACTTGAAGGGGCGCGTTCCCTTTGTCGCGATCCTGGCAGTGGTGCTGGTATTTGCCGTTGTATTCAGTGATCCGCCGCGCATCCTGCTGCTGGTTTTCCTTGCCTATGCGGCTTCCGGGCCGGTGCAGTACCTGCTGCGTCTTCGTCGGCACAAAAAAGCCGAGTGATGTAATTTCCCTCATACTCCGCAGTCTATGGGTGCATCTGTCCTCCAATGCTGCGGAGTTGCCATGCTGATCAAAGTCCCCAAAGCGTCTGACTGTCATGAGTCAGACGTCACGCCTGAATCTCTCTACCTTTCTCGTCGCAATGTATTAGGCGCGGCCGTTGCCGGTTTGGCTGTGAGTACGCTGCCGCGCTGGGCGAGTGCCGACGATGCTGCGCGTTATGCCGATGTCGAGCCTGGCAAGGCGCCGTCCTGGTTTGCCGAAAAACTGCCTTCCACTAAATGGGGGGCGGTCAACGTCAAGGATGAAGCAATCACGCCTTTCAAGGATGCGACCCACTACAACAACTTCTATGAGTTCGGTACCGACAAAGGCGATCCTGCGGCCAACGCCGGTGCGCTAAAAACCGAACCGTGGAGCGTGGTGGTAGACGGGGAGGTGGGTAAGCCGGGGCGGTATGCGCTGGAAGACTTCATGAAGCCTTATCAGCTGGAAGAGCGTATTTATCGTCTTCGCTGTGTGGAGGCCTGGTCGATGGTCATTCCGTGGATAGGTTTTCCAATTTCGGCTTTGCTGAAGGAAGTAGAACCGACGTCCAAGGCCAAATTTATTCGCTTTGAAACCCTGCAAGATCCCAAGAGTATGCCTGGACAACGTTCTGGCTTCGCCTTGATCGACTGGCCATATGTAGAAGGGCTGCGTCTGGATGAGGCGATGAATCCGTTGGCGATTCTCGCTGTAGGCATGTATGGACGTGAGTTGCCCAATCAGAACGGTGCGCCGCTACGTCTGGTGGTGCCGTGGAAATACGGCTTCAAGAGCATCAAGTCCATCGTGCGAATCAGCCTGGTCAGTGAGCAGCCGAAAACCACCTGGCAGAGCATTGCCTCGAATGAGTATGGCTTTTATGCGAACGTGAACCCGACAGTCGACCACCCGCGTTGGACGCAGGCACGGGAAAGGCGTTTGCCGAGCGGTCTGTTCAAGCCCAATGTGCGGGACACGCAAATGTTCAACGGCTACTCGGATGAAGTCGCTTCTTTATATGCAGGGCTCGATCTGCGGAAGAATTACTGATGCGATATCTGTTCTGGCGTATTGGTGTCTTTATCGCCGCAGCTGTTTGGCCGCTGCTTTGGTTGTATCAAGCCTGGGCGGATGTGCTGGGGCCTGATCCAGGAAAGGTGCTGGTTGATCGTCTAGGGTTGGGGACGCTTGTCCTGCTGCTCATTACGTTAAGCATGACGCCATTGCAGAAGCTCACCGGTTGGTCGGGGTGGATAGCTGTCCGACGGCAGTTGGGGTTGTGGTGTTTCGCCTATGTGGTTTTGCATTTGAGCGGTTATACGGCGTTCATCCTCGGCTTTGATTGGTCACAACTGGGTATCGAGTTGCGCAAGCGGCCGTACATTATCGTCGGGGTGCTGGGTTTTCTTGGTTTGTTGGCGCTGGCGGTTACCTCCAATCGTTACAGTCAGCGGCATTTGGGCGTTCGCTGGAAAAGACTGCATCGGTTGGTCTATGTGATTCTCGGGCTTGGGTTACTGCATATGTTGTGGATCGTTCGCGCCGATCTGAGGGAGTGGGCGATCTACGCTTCTATAGGTGCGTTGTTATTAGTATTGAGATTGCCGCCTGTAACCCGCCGAATTCCACGTTTAATCGTTAAAAAGGCACCTTCTGCAAGAAAGGCGTAATTAGAGGTTGACGGCAGATCCTGGACGTCTATAATTCGCCCCACTTCCGGCGCAGTCGAAACGGAAAACTCCTTGGTAAACAACGAGTTACGCAGTTTTCGACAGCGGTTACGCTTCAGTTCATCGAAGCCAGAAGGAGTTGATAAG